>NZ_JBFSPI010000002.1:0-123579 GCF_041464685.1 Vibrio sp. 10N.237.312.B06 | reverse complement strand
TGGCTACCGATGTATTGTTGAACGCGAAATGTACAGCAAAGATCAACACGCCCTAGCTAAAAGACATAAAAAGATAGCTCATAATGATGGCGTCTTCGTTGCCTTGCTTGGTTGGATAATAGTTACGACGGCGGTCGACTTCATTAAAGCCAGCCTTCTCGTAAAGATTAAAAGCATTCACATTACTTTCGCGAACTTCCAGCCAAGCACTTTCCGCGTCAGCTTGTTCACACATATCGAGAAAGTGCTCAACCAAAGCCTTACCGTAACCTTTGCCTTGCTGCTTAGGGTCAACCGCTATCGTCAGCAAAGTAACCTCACCGACAATGTTCTGAGCATAGAAATAGCCGACAACCTTTCCATCGACTTCTAAAACACGGTGGCTGCCTCCACGACTATTAAGATCACGGATCATATTTTCAGACCAAGGATGAGAATGCGCGGCCTGCTCTATCAGCCAAATAGCATCTAGGTGTTGTTGTGAAGTCGGTAAAAATTGATTAGTCATAAGCACAAATTTGTTGCCATAAGTCGCGGCGATGTTGGTTATTACCGTTAATGTCAGACAGTAATGGAGATTGAAGTGTTTTTGCCTTCAGTTCATGGGCAGATTCGCAACCAGCAAACCATACCCATTCAACCGAACTTAAATCCACAGCAGACAAGTGTTGCGGTTGAAGGTGTAAAGCTTGAGATAAGTCGAGCTTGATACTTTTGAGTACTCGCTCAAACATCACGGCGAGATCATCCTGAGGTTTTTCTGGTGAAACCAACAGTAACTTGCAATCATTCGATAACAGAGTCAATTCAGATTCATAACCAGCCAAACGCTCTGGGTGACTTAACTCCCATTGGCTAATGCCCATCTCTTGTAGATATTGCGCGTGTGTTTGTGACATATCTAGCGGTCGTAACCTTTGGTTTGTTGGTATTAATATTCTTCGAGTGAACTTAAACGGTGCTCATTGGGGCTGATACTAACAAAAAATAAAGGAGCATCAAGCTCCTTTATTTAGACTAAATCAGTTTGTATCTTATTGAGTGGTAAATCAGCTTATAAGTCGTTGAACTCTGGGCTGTAAGCAATTTCACCAGAATGCCCAGCAAACGCCCCTTCTACCAACTCAATCGCTTGAAAAGCGCCTTCAGGCACATCCCAAACACAACTCAGGCCAAATTCGCTCGCCGCCTTGAAACCAAAACGACCGTAGTAAGCAGGATCACCGAGTACAACACAGGCTGGGTAACCAAAATCTACCAAAGTAGAAAATGCGTCTTCAACCAGTGATTTGGCAATGCCTTGATTGCGGAACTCTTCTTTCACGGCGAGAGGTGCGAGCCCCTGCCAGTTATGATCGTCACCATCAAGAGTAAGAGGGCTAAACATCAGGTGACCAACCACCTCCCCTTCATCAGAACAAGCCACCAGCGATAGCGTTAAATGGCTATTCTCACGCAAGCTCATAACCAAATTAGCTTCTGCATCCGTTTCAAAAACAGATTTCAATAAACGATCGATGACAAGTATATCTGCCGGTGCTTCAGTTCGAATAAGCATTCATTACCTCACTTTGTGTATCTGGGGATTGTACTCCCTTCTGCACAAAATCAGCTAATTGATTTAACAAAGTTTTCATAGGAGTCGGCAATAAGTCTAAATCGACGCTATCCATCAAATTTTTCACTTCCAAGCCTAGCTCGGTATCGCCCTCAATAGACAGTCGACGTTGGAAGAAAAGCGTATCTGGGTCTTCTTTTCGCCCAGCAATCAACACGAGATCATTTAGATTGCCACTAAAACTCACATCTTCATTGACCTCTTTATCAGCGACAACTAGTTGCTCATTTTTGTAGCTAATACACCAACTTAACCCCATATCTTTTATTGAAACTTTAAGCCACTTGTCTTCTAAGAACTCAAAATCACCATCCTCTAAAGCCTCCTTGAATACATTTTTCAATGCTTCTAATAAGGCTTTTTTTTGTACTGATTTTGGTAATAACTGGACTGGAGATCGCAAAATTGATGCGGCATTTTGAACTAGTTGAGTGCGTATCTTGTTTATCACGTGACTTATCCGTAACTTTGTCAATAATATAGAAAGCATCATAGATGATGTTGAGATCTCAGTTACTGTTATGTATCAAATTAATTCAGTTTGATGCTCGACCTTTAATATATTGATAATCACAGTTATAGTAACTCTGGTCATGAAAATCACAGCGAATCGCTGCACTCACAAGTAAACATCGATAGCTGAACAAAAAGCAATCAATGTTTATCGATAGTGAATATTCAAGCTCTTGGAGAATTGGTAGTACTTTGATGCCTCCCCAGCAACTACAACATTGGTTTACACAGCTTACTGCAAACAGCCCGTTCTTTTTTGCGGTACTTGATGCTCAACATAACTATTTTATGGTGAATGAGCGTTACTGTGATATTGCTGGTTTAAGTAAAACAGAGCTTGTAGGCATGAATGACCGCCAAACCTTGGGCGAGCAATTCTATCAACACCTAAAGCCTTATTATGAGCGTGCATTCAATGGCGAAACGATTGAGGCCGAAATCACCCTAAACGAAACGGCTTTAGACACTAGCCTTCATTTCAGCCTATCTCCGCTTACCAATGGTAAAAAGACTGAATACATCATCTTTCACGCCTTCGATACATCTGAAAACCAAGTACTTGTCCGTTCTTTAGAAGAGTCTGAAGCGAAATTCCACAAGCTATCTCACCTGCTCCCAGACGGATTGCTATTAGTTGAAAACGACTACATTCTGTCTTCGAACCCTGCAGCTGCGCGCTTACTTGGTTTTAACTCCACCACAGAATTGATTGGCGAAGAGTTAGGCCGATTATTTATCGATGAACAAACCAAAACAGTCTTTAATAATGACCTCAGCTCCATTATTTCTGAGTCTGGCTTGGTTTGTTTAACGGGTGCTCGATGTGGCTTTGAACGTAAAGTTCAGTTAAATATCGACTCGACGGTCATTCTTGGGAGCAGTACCCAACTCGTACTTATTCAAGACGCTCAAGAAACAACAAAACAATACACACCCGCTAACAGTGAAGATGCCTACATCGATACACTGACTAAGCTCTACAACCGACTTGGGTTTACCAAAAGCCTTGAGCAGTTCATTCACAACAAGACCCCTGTTGTGATGCTCTACTTAGACATCGATAACTTCAAAAATATCAATGACTCACTTGGCCACCACATCGGTGATAAAGTGATTAAAGAGGTCGCATCTCGCTTAAAACGACAACTGCCTCGTCAAGCTATTATTGGCCATTTAGGCGGTGATGAATTTGGTATTATTCTGCCTGAACCTGAACACCCACGAACACCTGAAATACTCTCTGAAAAGATCATATCTCTGATCAACCAACCCTTCGATCTCCACCATTTTAGCAAGCGTTTAGCCTGCTCGATTGGTAGTGTGAGCTTTCCTCACGATGGCAGTGACGCACGTATCTTGCTGCAGAATGCTGACACCGCAATGTATGAAGCTAAGGATCGTGGACGCAACCGCCTGATCAAGTTCAACGAACAGATGAACAAAGAAGCGCGAATGCGACTGTGGCTTGAGATAGAACTGCAAAAAGCACTGCAACAGAACGGGCTTGAGGTTTGGTACCAACCAAAAGTAAATGCGCGTGACTTCACCATTAACGGAGCAGAAGCTCTGGTACGTTGGAAGCACCCTGTAGAAGGTTATATTAGCCCTGCCGCATTTATTCCAGTAGCGGAACGTGCTGGCCTTATTGAACAACTTGGTCGTGTGGTAATGCGCGAAGTATTTGCCACGGTGAAACGTTGGAAGATGCAAGGTATTTTACCTGGTCGCGTCGCGATCAACCTTTCACCAGAGCAGTTTGGTAATCCAAAATTGATTGATTTCATGGAGAAGTTGCTGCGTTCTACTGAGCTAGATCCAAGTGCGATTACCTTTGAGCTTACAGAAAGTGCCGTAATGAGTGATAGTGAGCACACGCTTCAAATGCTGAACGCGATTAAGAGACTTGGCTTTGCGTTATCCATCGATGACTTTGGCACGGGTTACTCTTCTCTATCTTACCTTGCTCGCTTTCCGATTGATGAGCTTAAAATTGACCGGGCTTTTATCTCAGATATCGATACCTTACCAAAGCAAATTACCGTAATTGAAAACATCATCAACCTTGGGAAATCTCTCGATTTAACCGTGGTTGCAGAGGGTGTCGAAACCAGTGAACAAGCAACCCTGCTGTCTAACCTCAACTGTGGTTCAATTCAAGGTTTCCACTTCTATCGCCCTCAACCAAAACAAGAGGTTGAAGAACTGTTCGCCCAAAACCGTCGTCACAAGAATTAATTAAACACGCCCTCCAACACCAAGCTAAAGCGTAAATTCGCCATTCGTCAGTACCTCAAATGGGGTAAAAGCAGATTTATCCATCTAAACCTGCCTTACATCAATTCCGTCATTCATAATTCTTCATAAAATACTCGCTTCAATTTTATTCTATTGGTAGTGAGCAAATGGAACTCTTATGCCCAGCGGGTAACTTACCTGCTTTGAAAACCGCTATTGATTGCGGTGCGGATGCTGTCTATATCGGATTCAAAGACGATACGAATGCCCGACACTTCGCAGGCCTTAACTTTGCGGGTAAAAAGCTCGATCGTGCTGTGCAGTATGTGCATGACCGCAACAAGAAAATTCACGTTGCCTTAAATACTTTTGCTCACCCAAACGGCTTCGAACGCTGGACTAACGCTGTAGATAACGCCGCCGCACTAGGCGTTGATGCGCTGATCATCGCTGACATTGCGGTGCTCGAGTACGCTGCAAATAAATATCCAGAACTAGAGCTGCACTTATCAGTACAAGCATCTGCGACCAATGCAACCGCTATCGACTTCTATCATAAAAATTTCAACGTTAAGCGTGTGGTATTGCCGCGCGTATTGTCGATCCATCAGGTCAAACAGCTTTCTCGTAACATCACTTCTGACGTTGACCTCGAAGTATTCGCTTTTGGTAGCTTATGTATCATGGCAGAAGGCCGTTGCTACCTCTCTTCATACATGACGGGTGAATCGCCAAATACGGTTGGGGCATGTTCTCCAGCAAAATACGTTCGCTGGCAAGAAACGGATGGCGGACTTGAATCTCGCTTGAACGAAATCCTTATCGACAAGTATGAAGCAGGTGAGAACGCAGGTTACCCAACGCTATGTAAAGGCCGATTTGAAGCAGAAGTAGATGGTGAGCGAAAGCGTTATCACGCACTTGAAGAGCCAACTAGCCTTAACACACTATCTATGTTGCCTGAGCTTTTCGCCGCGAATGTTGCTTCTGTGAAGATTGAAGGTCGCCAACGTAGCCCTGCTTATGTCGAGCAAGTCACTCGCACTTGGCGCGCAGCCATCGATCGCTACTTAGCGAACCCTGAACAATACCAAGTGGAACAAGCTTGGAATGCGACACTGGCGAATGTATCTGAAGGTACACAAACCACGCTTGGCGCTTACCACCGTAAATGGCAATAGAGCCAAATGGAGAACTCAATGAAATACGCATTAGGCCCTCTACTTTATTTTTGGCCAAAACAAGATGTTGAAAGCTTCTATGAGCAAGCAAAATCAAGCTCTGCCGACATCATCTACCTCGGTGAAGCGGTGTGCTCAAAGCGCCGTGAGATGAAAGCAAAACACTGGATGGACATAGCAAAAGAGCTGTCTGATTCAGGTAAGCAAGTGGTACTTTCAACCATGGCATTGCTAGAAGCCCCAAGCGAAGTCAACATCATGAAGAAGTACATTGATAACGGTGACTTCGCCATTGAAGCCAATGATGTATCTGCGATTCAACTGGCAAGTGAAAGTAAGGTGCCTTTTGTTGTTGGTCCTGCGGTGAACACCTACAATGCACGCACTCTGAACCTGTTCTTGAAACAAGGTATGACGCGTTGGTGTATGCCCGTTGAGCTTTCTCGCGAGTGGCTAAGCAACGTAATGAAACAGTGCGAAGAGCTTAATATTCGTAATAAGTTCGAAGTAGAAGTGTTTAGCCATGGCTACTTACCTCTTGCTTACTCTGCACGTTGCTTTACAGCCCGAGCAGAGAACAAAGCCAAAGACGATTGCGAAACCTGCTGCATCAAATACCCAACAGGTCTACAGGTCGAAAGCCAAGAAGGCCAATCGGTATTTAACCTTAATGGTATCCAGACGCAATCAGGTTACTGCTACAACCTAGTCAATGATCTACCGAGCATGCATGACTTGGTCGATGTCGTTCGCCTGAGTCCATTGGGTATCGACACTTTCTCTGAAATCAATAACTTCAGAGCGAACGAGCAAGGTCAAAAACCAATGAAGATTGAAAGCCGCCAGTGCAATGGCTACTGGCATCAGCTTGCGGGTTTAGACGTTAAAAACATCTAGTTTCTAGAGTTAAACCCATCAGCCACAGAGACAAAAAGGTCTAGCATTCGCTAGACCTTTTTAATTCTACTTAAGAAATACGACCTATGCCGCCGCTGTATTCATCGGTGAGACATCGAGCTTCTTTACATCTTTGTAGAGCATCACCATCACCACCACGCTTAGCGCAATATTAGACAGTGGGTACGCAACCCAGATCCCCGGCACACCGTACAACTTAGGCATAATGTACAAGAAAGGTAACTGGATAAGCATATTACCTAGCATGACAAACATCGCTTTACTGCCTTTGTTGACCGCCTGATAGTAAGCACCCGCTACCACTAAGAAACCATCAAGCGCCAGTGCAAACATGTGCAATCGAATACCCAACACGGTGTACTCAACTAGCTGAGGTTCATCTGAGTTAAAGACTGACACAAACTCACGTGGGAACACGTTCAGAAGCAGCACGAACGCCACACCAATCAATACCGAACTCATCATCGCAATCTTAAGTAGCTTACGGATATTCGCTTGGTTACGCGCACCATGGTTATAACTCACCAATGGTTGCATGCCGTTGGCGATGCCTTCAGCTGTGAGATAATAAACCGTCACTATGTAGCCCAAAATCGCGTAAGCACCAATCATCAACTGGTCGCCATATTGAGAGAACAACGCATTGTGCAGCGCAACCATCATCGAACCATACGCATACATAAAGAAGCTTGATGTACCGATAGCGAAGATTTCAGGAATTACCGATAACTTCAGTCTCAGTTCATTCCAACGCAAGCGCAGGTTTGCTCGACGTGAGAAGAAGTAAGCCAGACCCAGACCGGTTACTACAAACTGAGCAATCGCGGTTGCCAGTGCTGCACCTTTCAACTCCCAACCAAACTGAGCAATAAACAGATAATCCAGAGCTATATTGATCACCGCACCGACAATCATCAGTATGGTGGCTAAGTTAGGGCTGTCATCGTTACGCAGTAAAAACGGCATCGCGATCGAACCTAGCGTGAAGACACTCGCGCCAATCAGAATGTGTAAGTATTGCAGGCCAAGTTCATACACTCTCCCTTCTGCGCCCTGCCAAAGCAAGAAGTTATCAGCAAACAAAAACAGCAATGCAGAAACAATAGGTGTTATCGCCAACAACAAGGTTAAACCTGTTGCTAAGATCTCCTTAGCGCCTTGAGTATCTTTTTCACCTTGGCGAATCGAGACAAGCGCACCTGTACCTACACCCACCAACATACCAATACCGAGAATCGAACCAATCACAGGCCACGCAACATTGATACCTGCAAGTCCATCAGCCCCCACATAGCGGCCAATGAAGATGCCATCCACCACTTGGTAAAGGCCATTAACCAACATGGCAGCCACAGTAGGGATTGTGTATCGCCAAAACTGGCGACTAATTGAGTTACTCATTTCTTACTCTACTTTCATCTGTGAGTCGCATATCAACAAGATATGACTCGAAAAATTAGTTAACAAGGCTAACTAAATATCTAAATTATTTACTTCAAAGCTTTATTTAATAACAGGTTTAGCTGCTGAGATTCTTGCTCAGACAAACGACTTTCCAATATCTGTGCCATGACCTGATAGATCTTACTTTCTTCTTCTAAGCCGACTTCAGCTTTGCTGGTCAATACGACCAACTTAGACCTCGCATCTTCGAGCGAAACTTTACGCTCAACAAGCCCCTTTCTCTCAAGTCTCTGAACCATAGTGGTTGCTGAAGGCTTGGTCACCTGCATCTCAATCGCAAGATCAGTCAATCGGATCGGTTCAGGAGAAGATTGAATGACCTTCAAATAGTCATACTCATTGAAGCTCAATTGGCAAATAGGATCTTCATTTACCTGAGTTCGCCATATCTTAGAGGCGAAGCGCTCAATCTTTTCTAAATTCTGGTTCAGCATACTCACCTAATCAAGAATAGCATTTAGTTAGCAAGGCTAACTATTTTAGTGTTGTTTAAATAAAAAGCAATCAAAAACGAGCCCCCCCCCCCACCTGTTTATAAAAAAGGAACATAAAAAAACCGCTGACAGGCAGCGGTTGTTCGGAATCAAAATATATCGTTTACTTTGTGTCGGCTTTTTCTTCGGCCTCAGCCAACTTAACTTTTGCTAAGTGCTCGGCTTTAAGAGTAGTAAATATACGGCTTAGCTCTAAGAAAGAGTAACGATGCTCTACATATTCATACACATTGAAAGACACTGACAACTTGTACAGAGAGATCGCATTCGCGTAGTCCCCATTCATGTGGTAACGCTTAGCAAGGTAGAAATATGTCTCAGTTAGACGCTGCGCAAGTAACGTGTTGTCACGAGTACCGGTCAAGATGGCCTTAAAAGCCTGCTCTTCAGTAATGTCATCAAGCATAATCGCGACTAATACCCAACCCCACTGCTCATCACGGCTTTCGTAACGTTTTTGCAAATCAAGCTTGGCTTGCTCTGGCGTGATTTCGTGCTGAATGATATACAACCAAAGCGCACGGAATGGATCACTTGGAGCATCGGTATAATGCTTCGTCATCTCTTCATTGGCTAAATCATAGCGCTCGCCGTAGTAGAGTGCGATAGAACGATTTCTTTCTGCGTAAGAGTTTGCAGGATCAAGCTCTAACGTAGAATCAAAAGATTCATAAGCCGCATCAAACTCCCCTACCTGCGTAAAGTAAACCCCCAAAAGGTTGAAGATATCAGGTTGAGCAGGGTTCAATGAAAGAGATTGGTTGAAGTCGAGACGTGCTAGATCACGCAGGCCAACACTATCGTAGTAGTTACCACGTTCAAACAGCATCTTAGATCGAACTTCATCATTCAAGTCCGGGCGCTGTAATAATTGACTAAGACGTGCAATTTGAACCTCTTGCTGAACGCTTGGTTGCAGCGGCACAGCCATTGGTGGATAAACCCAACGTGAGGTGTTATCTGATGTTGTCGCACAACCTGTCAGTACAAGCAGTAAACACATACTCGCGGTTTGAAACCATTTCACAAATAATTACTCCTGTTATGACCGCAATAAAAAAGGGGAGCGATATGCTCCCCTTTATAACATGCTTTTTTACCAATGGGTTAGAAATCACTAAAAAGCGATAGTCCCATTAATAGGCTAAGAATTACTCAGCAGCAGGTGCTTCACCTTCAGCTGGCGTTTCAACTGCTTCTTTCATGCTTAGACGTACACGGCCTTGACGGTCAATTTCAAGAACCTTAACTGGTACTTCTTGACCTTCAGTTAGGTAGTCAGACACTTTCTCAACGCGCTTATCAGCGATTTGAGAGATGTGTACTAGACCATCTTTACCTGGAAGGATAGTAACGAATGCACCGAAGTCAGCTAGACGAGCAACTTTACCTTGGTAAATGCGGCCAACTTCAACTTCAGCAGTGATCTCTTCGATACGACGGATAGCTTCTTTAGCAGCTGCGCCTTCAGTAGCAGCAATCTTGATTGTGCCATCGTCTTCGATTTCGATTGTAGTACCCGTTTCTTCACAAAGAGCACGGATAACTGCGCCGCCTTTACCGATAACATCTTTGATCTTATCAGAGCTGATTTTCATTGTGTGGATACGTGGAGCGAATTCAGAGATATCTTCACGAGCACCAGAGATAGCTTCATCCATTACAGAAAGGATGTGCTTACGTGCACCTTGCGCTTGGTTAAGAGCAATTTGCATGATCTCTTTAGTGATACCTTCGATCTTGATGTCCATTTGAAGTGCAGTGATACCAGCGTTAGTACCTGCTACTTTAAAGTCCATATCACCTAGGTGATCTTCGTCGCCAAGGATGTCAGAAAGAACAACGAAATCGTCGCCTTCTTTAACAAGACCCATTGCGATACCCGCAACAGAAGCTTTGATTGGAACACCAGCATCCATAAGTGCTAGAGATGTACCACATATAGAAGCCATTGAAGAAGAACCGTTAGATTCTGTGATTTCCGATACAACACGAACTGTGTATGGGAATTCGTCAACAGAAGGCATTACTGCTTGGATACCACGTTTAGCAAGCTTACCGTGACCAATTTCACGACGCTTAGGAGAACCAACGAAACCAGTCTCACCTACACAGTATGGAGGGAAGTTGTAGTGTAGAAGGAAGTTGTCTTTCTTCTCACCCATTAGGCTATCGATGATTTGTGCATCACGTTGTGTACCAAGCGTTGCAGTAACAAGTGCTTGAGTTTCACCACGAGTGAATAGAGAAGAACCGTGTGTACGTGGAAGAACACCAGTACGTACGTCTAGCGCACGAACCATGTCTTTTTCACGGCCATCAATACGTGGGTTGCCAGCAATAATGCGGCTACGTACTACGTTTTTCTCTAGAGAACCAAGCATGCCGCGGATTTCGCGCTCATCTAGGTTTTCGTCTTGTGCAATTAGAGCTTCAACAGTGTCGTTCTTGATTGCGCCAACTTGCTCGTAACGAGCCATTTTCTCAGTGATCTGGTACGCGTCAGATAGACGTGTTTCAGCTTGCTCAGCAACTTTAGCTTTAAGCTCAGTGTTAACTGCTGGCGCTTCCCAGTTCCAAGATGGAGTTGCAACTTCAGCAGCAAACTCGTTAATTGCTTTGATTACAACTTGTTGTTGGTCGTGACCGTAAACAACAGCTGAAAGCATTTCTTCTTCAGATAGGTTATCTGCTTCAGATTCAACCATAAGTACTGCGCCTTCTGTACCAGACACAACTAGGTCTAGTTTAGAGTTTTCAAGCTCAGTATTTGATGGGTTAAGAACAAGTTCGCCGTCGATGTGACCAACACGTGCAGCACCGATAGGACCATTGAATGGAGCACCAGAGATAGCAAGCGCAGCAGACGTTGCGATCATAGTGATCATGTCTGGGTTTACGTCAGGGTTGATAGAAACAACCGTAGCGATAACTTGAACTTCGTTTTTAAACGCACTTGGGAAAAGTGGACGAATTGGACGGTCAATCAGACGAGCTGTTAGTGTTTCGCCTTCAGATGGACGACCTTCACGCTTGAAGAAACCACCAGGGATTTTGCCCGCAGCGTATGTACGCTCTTGGTAGTTAACTGTTAGAGGGAAGAAATCTTGACCCGCAACAGCTTCTTTTTTAGCAACAACAGAAACGAATACTGATGTATCGTCCATAGTCGCCATTACAGCAGCAGTAGCTTGACGTGCCATTACGCCCGTTTCTAGAGTAACGGTGTGGTTACCGTACTGGAATGACTTTACAACTGGTTTTTCAAACATTGTATATCCTTCATCTGAAAATCTCTTTTCAGAATAAGTGAATGAATGCTCAGCAATAACTAATCGCGACTAGTAAAAAAAGACGAGAAGTTCAATCAGACTAAACATCTGCTTTTAATAGTCGCGACCTATTGGCCGACATCTGTGACTGTTATTGTTGAGCTAATTAGGGTGCGAAATAATCAAACAATTATTCGCGTGCGAGAGTATAAACTATTTTCTTGGCAAGAGACATTTTCACGATTAAAAATCAGGTTAACCGCACAGAGAACCTTCATTTTTAACATTAAAAATATAACAGGCACAAAAAAAGGAGCATAAATGCTCCTTTTCTTCAAACTGTCTTTGCAGACATCGCTATTAGCGACGTAGGCCTAGACGCTTGATTAGGTCTTGGTAACGAGTAAGGTTTTTGCCTTTCAAGTAATCAAGAAGCTTACGACGGCTAGAAACCATACGTAATAGACCACGACGGCTGTGGTGATCGTGTTTGTGCGCTTTGAAGTGACCTTGTAGGTGGTTGATAGAAGCAGTAAGTAGTGCTACTTGTACTTCTGGTGAACCTGTGTCGCCTTCAGATTGTGCGTATTCTGCAACGATTGCTGCTTTAGTTTCTGCATTCAGAGACATAAATCTCTCCTGATAAGAGTAAGTTTATATTTGTAGCAGCCAATCTCTGATTCAGCCGCTACGCGAGCCGAGGATTATAGGGAAGTTTACGAGTTGGTGCAATAACAATCGAACTGATGAAAAACGAAAAAAGCGAACCATTAAAATTAAGGGCTCGCTTTCTATATTATTGATTCGCTTTTCCAGGCTAAGCGCCAATACCTAACTAGGTTTCAGCGTTATGCTTGTGGCTCTTCATCTCTGAAAACAACCAAACGCTTCGGTGCAACTCGGCCATCTTCAGCAATCTGAGCAACACCAACAAACAGTTTCTCTTCACCACTTGTCATGCGAACCGTACCTTCAGTTGGCGCACCAGAAACCTGAACGGGCATACCGTGCTGAACTAGGTCAGTCAGTTCCGCGTTTAAGTTAACTTCTGGTAAGTCTTCAACGGCTGTGTCCATTGGCATTAATAGTGGATCAAGCAGCTCTTTGGGTGCAATTTCTTGCGCCTGCGCTTGCTCTAGGATCTCGTTCAACTGCTCCAAAGTCACCATACGATCGTACGGATACTTAGCAACACCAGTACGGCGAAGCATGGTCACGTGGGCACCACAACCTAGCATTTCACCAAGATCGTCGGTAATTGTGCGGATGTAAGTGCCTTTTGAACAATGCACTTCCATCTCAACTTCATCACCTTCAAAGCGAAGCAGTTCAATAGAGTAAACAGTGATTTTACGAGATTCACGAGGCACCTCGATACCTGCACGTGCGTATTCATACAAAGGCTTACCTTGATACTTCAATGCTGAGAACATTGATGGAATCTGGTCGGTTTCCCCTTTGAAGCTTGCAATGCAGCGTTCAAGTTGCTCTTGAGTCACGTTAACATCTCGTGTCTCTACCACTTCACCATCAGAGTCAGAGGTATTGGTACGCTCACCAAGCTTAGCGATTACTACGTAGCGCTTGTCAGAATCTAATAGAAACTGAGAAAACTTCGTTGCTTCACCAAGACAAATTGGCAGCATGCCAGTCGCAAGAGGATCAAGAGCACCGGTGTGCCCAGCCTTCTCTGCAAAGTAAATACGTTTTACTTTTTGCAGTGCATCATTAGACGAAATGCCCGTTGGCTTATCTAACAGAATTACCCCGTTGATAGGGCGACCTTTACGACGGCGAGCCATTACTCTTCGCCCTTAGACTGAGTTTCGTCAGCACGGCCAGACTCTTCTTGCTTACGCTTATCGTCGTTCAAAACTTCACTTACTAAGTTAGACATACGCATGCCTTCTACTAGTGTGTTGTCGTAAGTAAAACGCACTTCAGGCGTTAGACGGTGACGAATACGCTTACCAAGAGCCATACGAACTGGCACTTCATGCTCTTTAAGAGCAGCAAGACATGATTCAGGTGTTTGCTCACCGATACATAGGAAAGTAACGAACACTTTTGCGTAAGCAAGGTCACGAGACACTTCTACGTCTGAGATAGTTACCATACCGATACGTGAGTCACGAACTTCACGTTGTAGGATAAGCGCAAGCTCCTTTTGAAGCTGCTGAGACACACGTTGTGTGCGGCTAAATTCTTTTGACATTTTCTTTTCTCACTTAGAAAGATGGGGGGCTTGGTAATTACCAGCCCCCCATGGTGTATTCAACAACCGATTACCTTATTACCTTTATTAGTAATGTTAGTAACCTTAGTCAATATGTCGAGTCGTACAGACTGATTAGTCTAGAGTACGTTTAACCTCAACGATTTCGAATACTTCGATCTGGTCACCAACGCGAACGTCGTTGTAGTTCTTAACGCCAACACCACACTCGTAACCATTCTTAACTTCTTGAACATCATCTTTAAAACGACGAAGTGACTCTAGTTCACCTTCGTAGATAACAACGTTTTCACGAAGTACACGGATTGGGTTGCTACGCTTAATCGTACCTTCAGTAACGATACAACCAGCGATTGCACCAAGTTTAGGCGACTTAAATACGTCACGAACTTGTGCAAGACCAATGATTTCTTGACGGAATTCAGGAGCAAGCATACCGCCCATTGCCTGTTTAACTTCGTCAATCAGTTGGTAGATGATTGAGTAGTAACGTAGATCTAGGTTTTCGTTCTGAACTGTATTACGCGCAGTTGCGTCAGCACGAACGTTGAAACCAAGGATGATAGCGTTAGAAGCTGCAGCAAGTGTTGCGTCAGTTTCAGTAATACCACCAACACCAGAACCTACGATGTTCACTTTAACTTCGTCAGTTGACAGTTTCAGTAGAGAGTCAGCAATCGCTTCTACAGAACCTTGAACATCAGCTTTAAGTACAACGTTAAGTTCAGCAACTTCGCCTGCCGTCATGTTCGCGAACATGTTCTCTAGTTTCGCTTTTTGTTGGCGAGCTAGTTTAACATCACGGAATTTACCTTGACGGTAGTTTGCAACTTCACGAGCTTTACGCTCATCACGTACAACAGTCGCTTCATCACCTGAAGCAGGAACGCCAGAAAGACCTAGAATTTCTACAGGGATAGATGGACCTGCAGTTTCGATGTCTTTACCGTTTTCATCACGCATTGCACGAACACGGCCGTACTCTTGACCACAAAGAACGATATCGCCTTTGTTTAGAGTACCAGACTGTACTAGTACTGTTGCAACTGGACCGCGACCTTTATCAAGACGAGATTCAACAACAACACCAGATGCCATGCCTTCTTTAACCGCTGTAAGCTCAAGAACTTCAGACTGAAGAAGGATAGACTCTAGAAGACCATCAATGTTTGTACCCTGTTTTGCAGAGATGTGAACGAAGATGTTCTCACCGCCCCATTCTTCAGGGATAACGTCGTATTGAGCTAGCTCATTCTTAACGTTGTCTGGGTTTGCACCCTCTTTGTCGATCTTGTTCACAGCAACAATCAGAGGAACGCCTGCCGCTTTCGCGTGCTGGATTGCTTCGATTGTTTGTGGCATTACGCCATCGTCTGCCGCAACAACAAGTACAACGATATCTGTCGCTTGAGCACCACGAGCACGCATAGCAGTAAAGGCCGCGTGTCCAGGAGTATCAAGGAACGTGATCATGCCGTTGTCAGTATCTACGTGGTAAGCACCAATGTGCTGCGTGATACCGCCAGCTTCGCCAGAAGCAACGTGTGCTTTACGAATGTAGTCAAGTGTTGAAGTTTTACCGTGGTCAACGTGACCCATGATAGTAACAACAGGAGCACGACCTTCAGCGATAGCATCGCTATCACGGTCAGCTAGTACTGCTTCTTCAAGTTCGTTTTCTTTACGTAGGATTACCTTGTGACCCATTTCTTCAGCAACAAGTTGTGCTGTTTCTTGGTCGATCACTTGGTTGATAGTCGCCATAGCGCCCATCTTCATCATTACTTTGATAACTTCAGTTGCTTTAACTGACATTTTGCTAGCCAGTTCAGAAACAACGATAGTTTCGCCGATAGCAACGTCAGATTTAGCAACAGTTGCTGACTTATCGAAGCCTTGCTGCATTGAAGTTGGTTTAGCAAGCTTACCTTTACCGCCACGACCACGTTGGTTACGACCACCACGGTTATTGCCAGGTTGAGTTGCTGGAGCTGGTTTCTTCTTGCGACGACGAGGTGCTTTCTCATCTTTTTTGTCTGCCGCATCTTCAGCTTCACGAGCGTAAGTAGAAGTCGTCACATGGTAATCCGCAGATTTCTCTTGCTCTTTCTTCTTCTTCTCTTCTTCAGACCAACGTTCTTGGTTCTCTTCTGCTAACTTACGAGCTTCTTCAACAAGCTTAGCTGCTTCAGCTTCGGCTTTACGAGTTGCTTCTTGCTCTTGACGAGCTTTAAGTTCATCCGCTTCTTTTTTCGCTTGTGCGTTAGCGTCTGCATTTTTTGAATTCATGTCTTTTTTAGCCTTTTCAGCTTGTGCGCGTTGAGCCTTCTCTTCAGCTTCACGTTTTGCATCCGCTTCACGTGTTACTTTTGCTTCGGCTTCGCGCTGTGCTTTCTCTGCAGCATCACGTTTCGCTTGCTCTTCAGCATCGCGTTGTGCTTTCTCTTCCGCTTCACGATTAGCTACTTCCTCAGCTTCACGTTTCGCTTCATCTTCAATAGTGCTGCGCTTCACGTAAGTACGCTTTTTACGTACCTCAACTTGAACATCCTTACTCTTACCGCCTCCAGCGGCAACACTTAGCGTGCTGCGGGTCTTGCGTTGAAGAGTTAAACGAGTCGGTTCTGTTTCACCAGAAGTATCGCCGTGCTCCTTTTTAAGGTGCGTTAGCAATGTTTGCTTCTCTGAATCAGTCACTTGGTCCGACCCTGCTTTCTTCATGCCTGCATCAGCAAGTTGTTCAATTAAGCGGTCAACTGGCGTACCAATCTCTTCACTCAGTGCTTTAACTGTTAATTGTGTCATACCGCTCTCTCTCCTTGCTGAATTATTCTTCGTCGCCGAACCAACAGATGTTACGCGCAGCCATAATTAGCTCGCCTGCACGCTCTGCAGTTAGGTCTTCGATGCCTTCTAGTTCATCAACGCCTTGGTCAGCTAGGTCTTCCAATGTCGCAACGCCTTTTGCTGCTAGCTTGTAAGCCATTTCACGCTCAAGACCTTCAAGTGCAAGTAGGTCTTCAGCTGGCTCAACACCATCGAAAGTTTCTTCTTTCGCTAGCGCTAGAGTTGTCAGTGCGTCTTTCGCGCGGTTACGCAATTCTTCAACGATACCTTCATCTAGACCATCTACTTCAAGAAGCTCGTTCACAGGAACGTAGGCTACTTCTTCAAGCGTAGAGAAGCCTTCTTCAACAAGCATTTGAGCAAAGTCTTCTTCGATATCTAGGTGCTTCATGAAGTTTTCAATAGAAGCAACAGCTTCTTCTTGGTGCTTCTTCTCTAGATCAGCAACAGTCATTACGTTCAGTTCCCAACCAGTAAGTTGAGACGCTAGACGTACGTTTTGACCGCTACGACCGATAGCTTGCGCTAGGTTGTCAGCTTCAACCGCGATGTCCATTGAGTGCGTATCTTCATCAACGATGATAGAAGCAACATCAGCAGGAGCCATTGCATTGATAACGAATTGCGCCGGATTATCATCCCAAAGCACGATATCGATACGCTCACCGCCAAGGTCGTTAGATACAGCTTGTACACGTGCGCCACGCATACCAACACACGCACCAACAGGGTCAATACGTTTGTCGTTTGTTTTAACGGCGATTTTAGCACGAGAACCAGCGTCACGTGCAGCACCTTTAAGTTCAATTAGCTCTTCACCAATCTCAGGCACTTCAACACGGAATAGTTCAGCTAGCATTTCTGGCTTAGAACGAGTAACAAAAAGCTGGAAGCCACGAGCTTCTGGCTTAACTGCGTATAGAAGACCACGAACACGGTCACCTGGACGGAAGTTTTCACGAGGAAGTTGGTCATCACGAAGGATTACCGCTTCAGCGTTGTTACCTAGATCTAGAATCACTGTGTCACGGTTAACTTTCTTAACTGCGCCAGTGACTAGCTCGCCTTCGTTATCAATAAACTGTTCAACGATTTGAGCGCGTTCAGCTTCACGTACTTTCTGTACGATAACTTGCTTAGCTGTTTGAGTCGTAATACGGTCAAACGTTACTGATTCGATATCATCTTCAATGAAACCGCCAAGTTCGATCTCTGGATCATCGTACTTTGCAGCTTCAATAGAGATTTCTTTTGTTGGGAATTCAACTTCCTCAACAGCTTCCCAACGGCGGAAAGTTTCGAAATTACCCGTTTTACGGTCAATCTCAACGCGAACTTCGATTTCTAGTTCGCTTTTCTTTTTTGTTGCCGTTGCAAGCGCGATTTCAAGCGCTTCAAAAATACGCTCACGAGGAACTGCTTTCTCATTAGAAACAGCTTCTACTACCGCCAAAATTTCTTTGTTCATTAATCTAGCCTCTTAAGCTCTTCTCTCTAGGAGAACTAAAATTTAGGGATCAGGTTAGCTTTCGCAATATTGCTCAGGACGAATTCTTCTTCTTGTCCTTCAACCAATACTTTCACTGTCTCGCCTTCGATAGATTGGATATCACCTTTCCATTTACGACGGTTGCCGACAGCCATTTTCAAAACGATGCTTACCTCGTGACCAATAAATTGTTGGTAATGCTCAGCTTTGAACAGTGGTCTCTCTAAACCTGGTGAAGACACTTCAAGGTTATAAGCCACTGAAATTGGATCTTCAACGTCCATTACGGCACTTACTTGGTGACTAACTTCAGAGCAATCATCTACATTGATACCATTTGGTGAATCGATGTAAATGCGTAGCGTTGAGTGCTCACCAGCACGAATAAATTCTAATCCAACTAACTCATAACCCGATGCTGCTACTGGAGCGTCAAGCATTTCAGTAAGTTGTCTTTCTAAACCAGTCATTTAACCACTCCAGAAACAAAAAAAGGGCTCAAAGCCCAATTTAAATTCCAAGCAAACATTATCATCTAAATGCATTTATAAATGCTTAGATAACAAAAAACCCCGTATAAGCCGGGGTTTTTGTTGCTGGACCCTTATATGTTAAGTGTCATCATATTTGATATCACACTTAACTCACAGTGAGGTTCACACTGTGCAAACTTGCTACCAATACAAGCTATATAATAGCATTGAAATTGGTTGCGGGAGCCGGATTTGAACCGACGACCTTCGGGTTATGAGCCCGACGAGCTACCAAACTGCTCCATCCCGCGTCCGACTTGTGAGCATTATACGCCCAACAAGATGTTTTACAAGTTTGTAAACATGGTGCCGAGAGAGGGACTCGAACCCTCACACCCTAAGGCACTAGCACCTCATGCTAGCGTGTCTACCAATTTCACCATCTCGGCATCAAATCTTTACAGATTATTGTGGAATTTCGTCGCCTTGCGCCGGAACTTCACTCACTGCATCTTCAGCTTGTTGAATCACCTGACCTTGGGTCGGGTCAATCCATTGTGACTCAGTTTTATGTGTAGACATATTACCAAGCACTAAGCTAAGGATAAAAAATGTAGTTGCAAAAATTGCAGTCATTCGGGTAAGGAAATTTCCTGAGCCACCAGCACCAAACACAGTGTTTGAAGCGCCAGCACCGAAAGAGGCTCCCATATCTGCGCCTTTACCTTGTTGAATCAACACTAGGCCAATTACACCAAGCGCTGCCAACAGGTAAATCACAAGTAGAACTGTAAACATTTTTCCACCTATGTTCCTAATTGTTGAGCCAGCGCCGTTCAAAAAACTATTTTTAAGAACAAGGCTAGCGACCTCCTAACTGAAGGCCGAGCAATACTAGCGAATGCGGCGATGACTGACAAGGGGAATTTACTAAAAAATAAGCCTTTACCAAGCAAGTGGTCAAAAAAAGGGCAAAAGGGACACAAAACTCATTTGCGCCCCTTTTTAATCATCACATAACTAAAACCCGGCCCCCACAAGTGAGACCGACTTTGCATGTTACGGCAAATGTTTTATTAGCAATTCGCTTTTACTGCATCAGCAATTTTCAGTGCAGAACTCTGAACAAGTTCAGCATCTTCACCTTCGACCATTACGCGCAGTAGTGGCTCAGTACCCGATTTGCGTAATAGCACACGACCTTTCTCACCGAGTTCCGTCTCGACTTCAATAACAGCTGCTTTCACAGCCTCTGCTTCTAGTGGGTTTGAATCACCACTGAAACGAACATTTTCTAGAACTTGAGGGTATAACGTCATACCTTGAGAAAGCTCATTCAGTGTCATTTCACTATCGACAACTGAGGCTAATACTTGCAGAGCAGCAACGAGAGCATCACCTGTCGTCACTTTATCTAATAGGATAACGTGCCCCGAATTCTCAGCACCGATCTTCCAGCCTTTAGCTAGAAGTTGTTCCATAACGTAACGGTCGCCGACAGCAGCACGTACAAACGGAATACCTAACTGCTTAAGGCCGTTTTCCATCCCAAGGTTGGTCATTAGCGTACCAACAACGCCGCCTTTCAACTCACCACGACGCAGTGCATCGCGAGCAATAATGTAAGCAATTTGGTCACCATCAACTTTATTGCCTAGCTCGTCAACCATGATGATGCGGTCACCATCACCATCAAAGCCAAGACCTAACGCCGCTTTTTCTTCAAGCACTTTAGCTTGCAGGGCGCGCACATCAGTCGCACCGACTTCGTGGTTGATGTTAGTTCCATTTGGCTCCACACCAATCGCAACAACCTCAGCACCCAGCTCTTTAAATACAGCAGGCGCAATGTGGTAAGTCGCACCATGCGCGCAATCCACGACAATTTTCATACCCGCTAGCGTCATTTTGTGTGGGAATGTACTTTTACAAAATTCAATATAACGGCCTGCTGCATCATTTAGGCGTACCGCTTTACCTAATTCGGAAGATTCCACGCACTCGATATCTTTGTCTAGCTCAGCTTCGATGGCGAGTTCAATCTCATCCGACAATTTAGTACCTTCAGACGAGAAGAACTTGATGCCGTTGTCATAGAAGGGGTTGTGCGATGCAGAGATAACAATTCCCGCTTCAGCACGGAAAGTTTGTGTTAGGTAGGCAACAGCCGGTGTCGGCATTGGCCCCGTAAACGTGGCTTGAAGACCAGCAGCAGCTAAGCCAGCTTCTAAAGCAGACTCAAGCATGTAGCCAGAAATACGAGTATCTTTACCAATGATCACTTTCTTTGTGCCCTGCTTTGCAAGAACACGACCAGCAGCCCAGCCAAGCTTCAAAACAAAATCAGGTGTGATTGGGTACTGGCCCACTTTTCCACGTACACCATCTGTGCCGAAGTAACGTCTTTTATCAGACATATTGATTTTCCTTAATTATGATTAGTGATTGTTATTCATCACTTCGATTATCTTCATCGCTTCCAATGTATCTTCAACATCGTGAACGCGAATAATTTGTGCACCTTTCATTGCTGCGATTGTTGCGCAAGTAACGCTAGCGACCATGCAGTCAGCTGGGACTTTGTCTAGTAGCTTAAAGATCATCGATTTTCTCGACATCCCCGCTAAGACAGGCAAACCAAGCGTATGAAACTTTTCAAGGTGCGCTAATAAATGGTAATTGTGTTCGATGGTTTTACCAAAACCAAAACCAGGGTCAAGAATCAGCTGCTCTTTTGATATACCGACCGCCTCACAAGCTTCGACCCTTTCTTGTAAAAAAGCTTCGACATCTGTTAGAACATCTTCGTAGCTTGGATTGGCTTGCATGGTTCTTGGCTGACCTTTCATGTGCATCAAGCAAATAGGTACATTAGCCTCTGCGGCCACTTCTAGAGCTCCGGGCTCTTGCAGTGCGCGTACATCATTGATCAAATCCGCCCCTGCTTCAACAGCTTGGCGCATCACCTCAGCTTTGCTGGTATCAATCGAGATCCAAACATCAAACTTGGCGCGAATCGCTTTAATCGCCGGGATAACTCGAGCTAACTCCTCCTTTAAGGACACCTCTGGAGCACCCGGACGAGTCGACTCACCACCAATATCAATAATGCTAACGCCAGCCTGAATCATTCGCTCTGCTTGCAGTAAAGCATTATCTAATGAATTGAATTTTCCGCCATCAGAGAAAGAGTCAGGCGTAACATTGAGGATACCCATCACATGTGGGCGGTCTAAAACGAGCGTTTTATTGTGTGCTTTTAATATCATGGAAGGTGGGTCTTAAAGGTAAAAAACATCTTGGCCTAGAAACAGAAAAACCCTGAGCGTACTCAGGGTTTTAATTAATAGCTTAGCGATTAAGAATCTTTGTTTTGAGCGTCATCTGATTCAGATTTAGCTTCTTCAACTGTCGACTCTTCAGCTTTTGGCTCGGCTTCGGCTTTCTCTTCTGATTTAGCTTCAGGTTTAGCTTCTTCCTTTGCAGGTTCTGCTTTCGCCTGGTCACCCCAACCAGCAGGCTCACGAATGTCGTCTTTGCGTTCCATCAAGTCATCAATCTGACCTGCATCAATCGTTTCAAACTTCATTAGCGCATCTTTCATCGAGTGCATGATATCCATGTTCTCTTCAAGAATCTGTTTCGCACGAGCATAGTTACGGTCGATAAGAATACGAATTTCTTCATCGATTAATCTAGTTGTATCGTCAGAAACATGTTTCGCTTGGCTCATGCCGCGACCTAGGAAAACTTCGCCTTCCTCTTCAGCATAAAGAAGAGGACCTAGTTTTTCAGAGAAGCCCCACTGCGTAACCATCTTACGAGCAATATCAGTTGCACGCTCGATATCGTTAGACGCACCAGTCGAAACTTTGTCTTTACCGTAGATAAGCTCTTCAGCAAGACGACCACCGTACAAGCTAGAGATCATTGATTCTAGATGCTGGCGAGACATGCTTACGCGGTCTTGCTCAGGTAAGTACATAGTTACACCAAGCGCACGACCACGTGGGATGATTGATACTTTGTACACTGGATCGTGTTCAGGTACCAAACGACCAACGATTGCGTGACCTGCTTCGTGGTAAGCCGTTGACTCTTTCACTTCCTCAGACATCACCATTGAACGGCGCTCTGCACCCATCATGATTTTGTCTTTCGCAAGTTCAAACTCAACCATAGATACATTGCGTTTGTTACCACGAGCAGCAAATAGAGCCGCTTCGTTAACAAGGTTCGCAAGGTCTGCACCAGAGAAACCTGGAGTACCACGAGCAATCAGAGATGGTTCAACATCACCTGATAGTGGCACTTTACGCATGTGTACTTTAAGAATCTGTTCACGACCACGTACATCAGGTAGACCAACCACAACTTGACGGTCAAAACGACCAGGACGAAGTAATGCAGGGTCTAGTACGTCTGGACGGTTAGTCGCAGCGATAACAATAATACCTTCGTTACCTTCGAAACCATCCATCTCAACCAGCATTTGGTTAAGTGTTTGCTCACGTTCATCGTGACCACCACCAACACCAGCGCCACGTTGACGACCTACCGCATCGATTTCATCGATAAAGATGATACAAGGCGCTGCTTTCTTCGCTTGTTCGAACATGTCACGCACACGAGATGCACCAACACCAACAAACATTTCAACGAAGTCAGAACCAGAGATAGTAAAGAACGGTACTTTCGCTTCACCAGCAATCGCTTTTGCAAGCAATGTCTTACCCGTACCAGGAGGACCGACCAACAGGATACCTGTCGGGATCTTACCACCAAGCTTTTGGAAGCGGCTTGGGTCACGAAGGTAATCCACAAGCTCTTTCACGTCTTCTTTTGCTTCGTCACAACCAGCAACATCAGCAAACATCGTTTTGATTTGTTCTTCACTCATCATTCGAGCTTTGCTCTTACCAAAAGACATTGCGCCTTTACCGCCGCCGCCGCCTTGCATTTGACGCATGAAGAAAATCCACACACCAATCAGTAAGATCATTGGGAACCATGAAATGAAGATAGTGCCAAGCAGGCTCTGCTCTTCAGGTGGTGTACCCTGAACTTTTACGTTTTGATTAATTAAGTCATCAAGTAGCTTTTGATCATAAACAGGCATGTAAGTTACATACTTAGAGCCACCACCACGACGTGTGAAAGTGATTTCGCTGTTATTGAACTGTGCGTCTTGAATCTGGCCTTGGCCAACTTCCTGTACAAACGTGGTGTAATCTACTGCTCTGCCGTTACTTTCCCCAGGGCCGAAGCTCTGGAATACCGACATCAACACTACCGCGATAACAAGCCACAGAATTAAATTTTTTGCCATGTCACTCAAGGTGTAAGCCTCTCGATAACTAATTGTAATTAAAGGTAGGGTACTACAGTTTGTAACCTGTAGCCATGTTGTTAACTCTCACTCTTGGAAGAGAATCGTTAACCTTTGTAACCAGTTGCTACGATAAACACTTCACGAGAGCGAGCTCGAGAAGAGTCGGGTTTTCTAACTTTGACTGTTTTAAACATCTCACGGACGTCCTTAACATATTGGTCAAACCCTTCGCCTTGGAATACTTTTACAACAAAACTACCATTGGTAGCTAGAACTTGTCGACACATATCCAAAGCTAATTCAACTAAATACATAGCTCTTGGCTGATCCACAGAATTGTTGCCTGCTATATTAGGTGCCATATCAGACATCACGACATCAACCATGTTTGGTTGTATACGTTCCAGCAACGCATCTAGCACAGCTTCTTCGCGGAAATCGCCTTGTAAAAAGCTCACTCCAGCAATCGGATCCATTGGTAACAAGTCACACGCAATGATTTGACCGTTGTCTCCGATAATCTTAGCAGCATATTGAGACCAACCGCCAGGCGCTGCACCCAAATCCACAATGGTCATCCCTGGAGTCAGCAATTTATCTTTCGTTTGAATCTCTTCCATTTTGAAATAAGCACGCGAACGATAGCCTTTTTTTCTGGCTTCATTTGCGTACTTGTCGTCGAAGTGTTCCTTCAACCAACGGCCTGAACTGGCCGAGTGTTTCTGTTTGCTCATTGGATACCTAAATTGGAGGAAAGTACTAATTGCTGAATAAATTATAGTCTTCAGCTTTAGATGGCGTTAAAATAGGTTTTTTCAACCCTAATACTAAATAAAATTGGCCGCGTAATGAACCTAAGTACCAAACAAAAGCAGCATCTAAAGGGCCTAGCTCACAGTTTAAAACCTGTTGTGCTAATGGGCGCAAATGGACTTACTGAAGCTGTTCTAGCGGAAATCGAATTAGCTCTAGACCACCACGAACTGATCAAGATTAAAGTTGCATCAGAAGACCGTGAGACTAAGCAACTGATTATCGATGCAATTGTACGTGAATCTAAAGCTGAGAAAGTACAGACTATCGGTAAAGTTCTAGTACTGTTCCGTCAGTCAGAAGCACGTAAAATCGAGATTCCACGCAAGTAAGCGAGCTTAATATAAGCTAACTTCATTAAAAGAAAGCCACTGCGCTTAGCTTTTAGTGTAGCGTGAGAAACGAAAAAGGTCGCATTAGCGACCTTTTTACTTATCAAAAACAAAGAAAATTCAATTAGATGTATTCTACTTTGTCGATTTCGAAGTCTTTATCACCACCAGGGGTAGAGATCAGTACTTCATCGCCTTCCATCTTACCGATAAGGCCACGTGCAATTGGGGATTTCACAGAAATGCGACCCGTTTTGATATCGGCTTCATCTTCAGAAACGATTTGGTAGCGGAATTCTTCATCCGTATCTACGTCAATCAAAGTCACTGTCGTGCCAAAGATAATCTTACCTGTGTTATCCATCTGCGTTACATCGATGATCTGAGCCAGTGATAGCTTATATTCAATATCTCGAATTTGAGCTTCACAGATACCCTGCTCTTCACGAGCGGCGTGGTATTCAGCATTCTCTTTCAAGTCACCGAGTTCACGAGCTTCACCAATAGCTGCTGAAATAATAGGACGTAGCTTAAGTAGGCGATCTAATTCGTCACGTAGCTGCTGAGCGCCACGTACTGTCATTGGAACCTTTTCCATTTTTTACCTCTATGCCAAAGCTTTCTTTGGCCAACATAAATCCACCCAACATACTTATTGGGTGATAGAAACAAAACGATTTGGCTTAGTGTAAACAAAGTTTATGGCTAAATCACCTTTATTCCACTTTGCGTTATAAAAGCTTTATCTAGGTCTAAATTACAGACATCACAAAAATGAATAATAACCTCACCATCAATAAGTTAGTGATAAAATATCTAAAAAAAACAAAAATAAACCAAATAAACACAGATCACACTTTTATAAAAATCACATAAAATCAACAACTTAAACATAGTCAAACTCAATAAAACAGTGTGCATAATTTTTATTGATATCATTTTACTACCTGATGGTGGAACTTTAGGGTTAAAAAGTACCCCACGGATTGTTCTGGCAAGTTTCACGCTTTTGTTCTAAGCATGATTATGAAGCTTGATTAATACGAGCAATACACAAAAAGGATTCAAATCCTTGATAAATACCTTTATGGACAGTAATTAGGAATTAATAACATGAACAAGACTATGATCGCGCTTGCTGTATCTGCTGCAGCTCTTGCTACTGGTGCTAACGCTTCAGAACTATACAACCAAGACGGTACTTCTCTAGAAATGGGTGGCCGTGCGGAAGCTCGTCTATCTATGAAAGATGGCAAAGCGTCTGACGAATCTCGCATCCGTCTTAACTTTCTAGGTAAAGTTGAAATCCAAGATGGCCTATACGGCGTTGGTTTCTACGAAGGTGAATTCACTACAGCTGACTCTACAGCAACATCGAATGATAACGGTTCTGACCTTGATAACCGTTACACGTACGCTGGACTTGGCGGCACATTTGGTGAAGTAACTTACGGTAAAAACGATGGCGCACTAGGCGTAATCACTGACTTTACCGATATCATGGCTTACCACGGTAACTCTGCTGCAGATAAACTAGCGGCTGCTGATCGTACTGACAACATGCTTTCTTACAAAGGTCAATTCCAAGACCTAAGCGTAAAAGCAAGCTACCGTTTTGCTGACCGCTCACTAAACAACGCTAAAACTGACTACGTTGATAATGGTGAAGACGGCTACTCTCTATCAGCTATCTACGCTATTGGCGAAACTGGTGCTAAGCTAGGTGCTGGTTACGCAGATCAAGATCAATCGAATGAATACATGCTGTCGGGTTCTTACTCAATCTCTGACTTGTACTTCGCTGGTGTATTCACTGACGGTGAAAAGCAAACTACAGGCACTATCAAAAATAAAGCTGTTGATTACACAGGTTACGAGCTAGCAGCGGCTTATACTCTAGGCCAAACTGTATTCTCAACTACGTATAACAACGCAGAAACTGATAGCGAAACGTCTGCTGACAATATTGCTATCGACGCAACGTACTACTTCAAGCCTAACTTCCGTGGCTACGTATCGTACAACTTCAACCTAATCTCAGCGGGTGATAAGATCGGTACTACAGATCTAGCTTCAAACGGTGTCGCAACTTCTGCACAAGCTGAAGACGAGCTAGCTCTAGGTCTACGTTACGACTTCTAATTCTGATTATCTAATTGATTAATTAGTTAATTGAGAATCAAAACGCCCGCTCTATAGCGGGCGTTTTTTATATCTGTATACTGAAAACATCAGTCATCCAAGAAAACCTTCTATGCGCCTTCTATCCAGCTTACTCCTATGTGGTTTGTCACTGTGTAGCTATTCAATTAGTGCTTTCGAATACCTCCCTCTAGATAAACTGCCCGATGGCAGTAGCACAAGCTTGATACTGAAGTCATTGAGTGATGATTCGAGTGAGTTGAACACCAATAGCGATGGCTTTTACCCTCCCGCCAGTACGTTAAAGCTAGTCACCGCTTTGGCAGCCAAATTGGAGTTAGGAGATAATTTTAACTACACGACCAGCATTGCGCGTTCTAATAAAGATGTCGTGATCGCATTCAGTGGTGACCCTACACTACAAAGAGAGCATCTAAAAAACCTTTTAGATCAATATGCTAAATCGAAATCTAAAACAATCAAGGGCAACTTATACCTCGATAACTCAGCTTTTACTGGCTATCAACGAGCGGTTGGTTGGCCTTGGGACATTTTAGGCGTTTGTTACAGCGCTCCCTCTAGTGCAATGACCTTAGACAGTAACTGCGCACAAGCCTCTATTTATACAAAAGATAACGGTACAACACGCGTATATATCCCAGCTCACTATCCGATAGACGTGACGACCACTGCCGCCACGGTAACTCGCTCTGGGCAGAAGGCAACACAATGCGACTTGGAGCTCATAACGACACCAGACAACACTTACAAGCTCTCTGGTTGCTTAGTTGAGCGTAAGAAACCACTGCCGCTCAAGTTCGCGATTCAAAATCCAGAGCTTTACACCTATCAAGTCGTTACATCGATTCTTAAAGAACTGAGAATTGAAGTAAAAGGCAATGTGGTCGTTGGTAAAAAAGATAAATCAGGCAAAAGCACGTTAATCGCAAGTCACAGCTCAGAGAAACTTCCCGAACTGATTAATATCATGCTCAAGAAATCAGACAACCTGATCGCTGACAATCTAACTAAAACGCTGGGTGCGACATTTTATGTTCAACCGGGCAGTTTTAATAACGGCACTGAAGCGATAAAGCAGATATTACTGACCAAAGCCGATATTGACCTAAGCCAAGCACAGTTGGTCGATGGTTCTGGGCTATCCAGAAATAACCGCATGACCTCGCAAACCATGGCTCAAGTGCTTCGTTATATCTGGGAAAACGACCAACAGCTCAACCTGATTGAGGCTATGCCTACATCTGGTACTGATGGAACGCTCAAATACCGTCAAAGCATGCGAAAAGCACCAATCCAAGGCAACATTATTGCCAAAAGTGGTTCTTTGTATGGGAGCTACAACATGGCAGGCTTTGGTTTAGATAAAGCGGGAAAACCAAACTCTCTATTTGTACAG
This sequence comes from Vibrio sp. 10N.237.312.B06, assembly GCF_041464685.1. Lineage (NCBI taxonomy): Bacteria > Pseudomonadati > Pseudomonadota > Gammaproteobacteria > Vibrionales > Vibrionaceae > Vibrio > Vibrio sp. 10N.237.312.B06. The sequence goes on along the minus strand of NZ_JBFSPI010000002.1, from coordinate 94,803 downwards.
TTTGTCCGTGATTACTTTCCTGACACACCAGATCCAGAAAAACCAGTAGAAGCACCCATCACCCAGTTTGAACGAGCTTTCTACACAGATGTAGTTGAATTCAGTCAAACACAGAGCAAACCTAAATAATGTTCAACTCTGTTTAAGCTTCTACTTAAGCAATAAAAATGGCGCTGAAGATCTTGAATCTTCAGCGCCATTTTTGTCTCTAAGGTGCTTTTAGCTATTTTATAAACGCTAAGCGATCCCTAAGAATGAATTAACCACAGTGAAGTAGATCCACATTCCAGAGATATCCACTATCGAAGCCAGTACAGGGCTCACTAACACAGCAGGATCAAGTTTGAAGAATCGAGCAACTATCGGTAACCCGCCGCCGAGTACAGTTGATATGGTCACTTGAATAAACAGAGCAACAGCAATCGCGTAAGCAATCATATTAATGTCGTAACCACCCGTTGACTGGTTGTCACTGAATAATAAGATTCGGCCAATCATCACCAAGGCGATCGCAAGAGCTAAACAGATAGCAACTCTAAGCTCTTTCCATAGAACGTTGGCCCACTGGCGTTTCTTCAATTCCCCTGTGGCTAAGGCCCTAATGACCAAAGTCGCAGCTTGTGTTCCTGTGTTGCCACCCGCGGCAGCGATTACCGGCATATAGATAGCCAGAAGTACTAGCTGGCTAAGAATGTCTTCATACTGAGCAATGATAAGCCCAGAGACGATGCCCAGCAGTGCTAAGGCAATAATCCAACCGATACGCTGCCTAACATGGCTAAGCACTCCAGTTGAAAGGTAACCCTGTTGTGGTTCAACCTCTGAGTAGATCAGCCCTAATTGGTGAGCTAGATGTCGAGAGCGCTTCTCAAAGCCCTGCTCTTCTAGCTCACTAAGTAAAGTCTGAATCGTACTAAGAGAGCATTGCCCAAGCACTAACACCGCATCTTCAAGTGGCATACGGTTCAAAAGGTTAATTTGTTGCTCACGTCCGTACTGTTGAAAAGCATTCGATACAGCTTGGATGTCTTGCTCTGAGTACAGAGCTTCAATAGATAAAAAAGTGTTGTTCATTACCGTCATGGCGAATCTCCCGATTGGCAAAGGTAACGACCATCAAAACAAGTAGCCGATAGAGAATACCCCGAGAGTATAAAGCTGTGTACACCAAGAGCGTATAGCTATATACATCAAGAATATACGACTAAGCGCACCAAGAGCTTAAAGCACTGATGTGTCTACTTGTTAGAATCTAGAGTGTGGAAAAGAATGAGGGGGAAAAACAAAGATACCCTACCTGAACGGAAGGATAATAGATCAATACCGAGACAGGTTATTCTTCTCCATTCAAACTAGGAGGATGGTCGGTATTGTTCATAAAAATCTCCAAAATTACTGTCAGCTCGACAGCGCGCATAGTGTAGCAATCCTGTAAAAAATTCTTCGTCAACTTTCTGTCAATAAAAAAGGCATCCGAAGATGCCTTTTCTATAAATCATTGAGATTTAATATTACTTAATAGTAATACGAGCAAACTTACGCTTACCTACTTGGTAAACCGCAGTACCTGCTTCAGGTACGAATTTGCTGTCTTCAATCTTCTCGCCTTCAAGCTTAGCAGCGCCTTGCTTGATCATACGCATCGCATCAGAAGTCGAGTTTACAAGACCTGCTTCCTTTAGAACGTTCGCAATTGGTAGGCCTGCTTCGAATTCAAATTCAGGCATTTCATCAGGAACTTGGTTCTTAGCAAAACGGTTAACGAACTCTTGCTCAGCCGCTTCAGCATCGGCTTCGCTGTGGAAACGAGCAATGATCTCTTTAGCAAGAAGTACTTTCACGTCACGAGGGTTTTTGCCCGCCTCAACGCCAGCCTTCAGTTCCGCAACTTCTTCAAGAGGACGGAAAGACAGTAGCTCGTAGTAGCTCCACATTAGATCGTCAGAGATAGACATGATCTTACCAAACATCTCGCTTGGTGCTTCACTAATACCGATGTAGTTGTGCGCTGACTTAGACATCTTCTTAACGCCGTCTAAACCAACAAGTAGTGGCATCATTAGTACCGCTTGTGGTTTTTGACCTGCAGCTTTTTGCAGTTCACGACCCATTAGAAGGTTAAACTTCTGGTCAGTACCGCCAAGCTCAACATCGCTCTCTAGTGCAACAGAGTCGTGACCTTGAAGAAGTGGGTACATGAATTCGTGGATTGCGATCGGTTGACCACCAGCGTAACGCTTTTTAAAGTCATCACGCTCAAGCATACGAGCTACAGTTTGGTTAGAAGCAAGACGAATCATGCCTTCTGCACCAAGCTCAGATAACCACTCAGAGTTGAAACGAATTTGCGTTTTCGCAGGATCTAGAATCTTGAATACTTGCTCTTTGTAAGTTTCAGCATTCTTCAATACGTCTTCACGGCTTAGCGGTGGACGTGTTGAGTTCTTACCTGATGGATCACCAACCATTGCTGTGAAATCACCGATAAGGAACGTCACTTCATGACCAAGCTCTTGGAAAGCACGAAGCTTGTTAAAGATAACCGTATGGCCTAGGTGGATATCTGGAGCGGTTGGATCGGCACCCAGTTTAATGCGTAAAGGACGACCTTCTTTTAGTTTCGCAATCAGTTCGTCTTCTGGAATCAGTTCTTCTACGCCACGTTTGATCTCGGCTAGTGCAGCTTCAATACTCGCCATTCTTGTTCACTCCCACAGATTTGGCAAAAATATAATAATTAGACATCTTACTTGAATAGCGATGTATTTTGAAACCAGTTACACTATTCCGTCGTCTATTTTCATAATATTTACAGAACGAACCGGAACATGTTGTCTATTTTTGCACGCCTTCCCATTTTGCACCGGGCATTTATCGCATTTTTTAGTGCCGTAATTTTTATCGCTATTTTCTTACTCCCCGACGTCAACAGCTTACGTGACGATACGGGAGCTTTAGTCGTTGGAAAACACTACCCACTGACGATCAGTGCATCAGCACTTGTTAGCTCAAGTGACGCACCACCGACGGCAGTACTCAAATGGGAGAAATACACCGTTCGCTCTGGCGAAAGCACCTCTGTTTTATTTGAACGTATTGGCCTTTCATACCGTTTGCTGATCACTCTACTCAATACCAACAACGATATTAAAAAGCAGCTGTCCAACCTAAGACCTGGCGACGTATTACAATTCGGCTTTGATGAAAACAACGACCTTATTCAGTTGAAGCGACAACTTAGTGCGTTTGAAAGCTTCAAGATCACTAAGTCTGGCGATTCATTCTCCTCTAGCTTCGACAAAAAGGAAGTGGCCTACCAATACAACTATGCCGAAACCAACATCACGTCTAACTTCTGGAACGCCGGCGTCAATGCAGGCCTAACTGCAAACCAAATTATGGAACTGGCGGGCATCTTCGGTTGGGATATCGACTTTGCGTTGGATATTCGCAACAACGACAGCTTTAAGATTTTGTACCAAGAGAAAGTCGTTGAAGGCGAAGTGATAGGTCGCGGCAAGATCATGGCGGCAGTATTCAAAAACCAAGGTGATTCATTTACCGCGGTATTAGATGATAGAAGCGGCAACTACTTCGATGAAAATGGTCGTGCCATGAAGAAAGCCTTCTTGCGCTCACCGATTGATTTTCGCCGTGTAACATCGAACTTTAACCCTCGTAGAAAACACCCAGTAACCGGTAAGGTTCGAGCTCACCGAGGCACCGACTACGCAGCCCCTGTTGGCACACCTATCTGGGCAGCCGGTGACGGTATTGTTCAGAAATCGGGTTATAACCAATTCAATGGTAACTACGTGTTCATTCGCCACAGCAACACCTATATCACTAAATACCTGCATATGAAGCGACGTATGGTAAAAACAGGTCAGCGCGTAAAACAAGGCCAAACCATTGGTACTTTGGGCGGTACAGGCCGTGTGACTGGCCCGCACTTACACTATGAATTCTTGGTCAATGGCGTACATAAAAATGCGCGAACCGTGAAATTACCGCAATCTAAGTCGTTAACCGGTAAAGCAAAAGCAACCTTTATTGCCAACTCAGAGATTCGACTGAATAACCTTGAGCGATACGGCCAGTTACTAGCGACTAATTAGGCAACTAGATACCAATTAGGTTAAGAGCCCTATAAACCAACGAAAAGAGCGCCCACCAAGGCGCTCTTTTTATGTTCATCGAACCACTGTATCTACTATTTTTCAGGCTTCTTATCTCGCCCTAGCATTAATAGACAAGGCGTCAGCACCAAGGTTAGTACCGTTGCAAATGCCACCCCTCCCGCAATCGCCGTAGCGAGTTGCGACCACCATTGGGTACTCGGCGCGCCAAACTCTATTTTTTGGTTAATCAGATCAATGTTCATCTCTAATACCATCGGCATCAAGCCTAAGATCGTAGTCACGGTCGTCAGCATTACTGGCCTTAAACGCTGAACACCGGTTCTCAGAATTGCATCGCGCTTATCTAAGCCTCTTTTGATTAGCTGATTATAGGTATCGATCAACACGATATTGTTATTCACTACGATACCTGCCAGCGCAATCACTCCAATACCAGACATCACGATGCCAAACGGACGCTGGAAGATTAGCAAACCAACAAACACACCAACCGTTGAGAACAGCACCGCACTCAGAATCAGGAATGCTTGATAGAAACTATTAAACTGAGTAATCAAAATCAACGCCATTACCGCCAGTGCAACCATGAATGCACTTTGTAAGAAGGCAGAAGAGTTTTCTTGTTCTTCATTCTGACCACGGATACGAAACTCGACACTACTCGGTAGCCCCAATTGACTTAACGCTTGCTCAATCTTTGGCAGTTCGAGGGCAAGGTTATAGCCCTCTTCCATATCCGCCATGATGTTCACTACGCGCTTACCATCGAGGCGTTTAATCGTATCTTGCTTATGGTCGGGAACAATCTGAGCAAAGTTGGTGATCGGCACCAAGCCAGCCGGTGTTTTGACTCTCAACTGGTCAAAGCGTCCGATATCTCTTTTATCATTAGGGTAACGCACCAAGATATCGACCTCTTCTGAAGAATCATCAGGCAGGTAGTCACCAATCTTGAGACCATTGGTAACGAATTGAACGGTATTACCCACCAAGGTCGCATCAGCGGAAAAGCGCGCGGCATCGTCTCGGCGAATATCCACTTTCCAATCAATGCCATCTTTGCTTGCTGTATCACTGATGTTAGTCAGTGCTTGATTACCATCCGCCCAGTTTCTTACAATTTTTGCAGCCTGATTCAGCTGTTCTGGTGTTGTTGCTGACAGCTCAATCACTAAATCATTTTCAACCGGAGGCCCTGCATCTGGAAACTTATATTCAATCTCAACACCAGCGTATTGATCGGTTTGCACCTTTAATTCATCAATAATCGCTTTAACACTACGACGATATTGCCAATCAACAGGAGTAATCGAGATCAAGCCAATCTGGTCGTCCCCACCCGTGCGTGTGTAAACAGTATCGAACTCATCATGATTAAGCATCATTTGCTCAATATCGCGCATGATGTCATCTTTTTCTTGAATAGAAAGATCACCATGTGAGCGAACTTTGACATTAAAGAATGGTGGATCAACCTCAGGGAAGAACTCTGCACCTAGGCCCGCTTTGGAATAAGTAAAACCAACTGCAACCGCGAGCAATATCGCACTGAACAGAATCTTAAAGGGATGCTTAATCGCAATCGAAAGCGTGTGGTAATACGCCTTGGTTAAGCCCGTTGCTTGTGAAAAATCACCATTATGCAGTGCCACCATTCGAGCTTGGCTCTTGGGCGATACGTATTGAGGTTTGCCAATCAAGCCACCTAATACCGGTACAAACAACAACGCCATAATCAATGAAGCGGTTAGCGTTGCAATCAGTGTTAGTGGCAGAAACTTCATGAATTCGCCTGTCACATCCGGCCAAAACAGTAACGGAGCAAATGCAGCTAAGGTTGTCGCTGTCGATGCGGTTATCGGCCACGCCATCCGTTTCGCTGCGTCTCGGTAAGCTTCTTTTCTACCTTCACCTTCTTGCATTCGCCTATCGGCAAACTCGGTAACAACAATCGCGCCGTCGACCAACATACCAACGGCCATGATCAAAGAGAACAGAACCACAATGTTGACGGTTAGACCAAACACAGACAACACCAACAATCCCGTGAGGAATGATCCAGGTATTGAAATTCCAACCAATAACGCGGTTCGAACACCAAGAATGGCGATGATAACGATCACCACTAAAATGATGGCGGACAAGATATTGTTTTGCAGATCGTTGAGCATGATCTTCACATCTTTAGATTCATCCCAGGTGTATTTAACCAATAAGTTATTTGGCCATTCCGCTTGTTGTTGAGCACCAGCCATAACCGCTTTAACTAACTCTACGGTTTCGATGATATTTTCACCCGCACGCTTCTTGATATCCAAGACTACCGCAGATTTACCATCTAAACGGGCAAAGCTATCAGGATCTCGAAACGCTCGACGAACCGTGGCCACATCACCAAAGGTTACGACCTGTTTACCATCCACTTTGATAGGTAACTCAAGTACGTCTTTTAAAGAGTTAAACACCGAAGGAACTTTGACTGAGAAACGTCCGTAGCCAGTGTCAACAAAACCAGCGGCGACCACTCGATTGTTCAGAGCGATCAGGTTATAGATATCCGCTTGATCTAGGCTGTAGCTCTCCATCAACAGCGGATCGACAATGATCTCGACGATGTCATCGCGATCGCCCGCAATATCGACCTCTAGAATTTGGCGATAGCTTTCGAGCTTATCTCCGAGCTCTCGAGCAATTTGCACTATGGTGCGTTCAGGAACAGTACCGAAAAGCACAACAGACAGAACAGGTTGCTCAGACGCGAGTGTTACTTCATTTACGGTCGGCTCATCACTGTCTTCTGGCAATTTTGGTTTGGCTAAATCGACGGCATCACGCACATCCGCCATCGCTTTGGTGAGATCAACGCCAACATTAAACTCCAACACAACTGAGGCGTGGCCTTCTGCTGCGGTTGCGGTCATCTCTTTTACGCCTTCAATCGACCTCAGCTCTTGTTCTATCGGTCTAACCAATAAGCGTTCTGCATCGGTTGGCGAAATACCTTGGTGCCCAACAGAAACGTAGATAATCGGGATGGTAATGTCGGGGCTCGATTCTTTGGGGATCGTAATATAGGTAACGACACCTGCGACCAATATGAGTGCCAAAAGAGAGAGCATTGTTCGAGCTCGAGACAAGGCTGCATCAATAATTGAATACATCGGTTATCTCCTACTCTGCGGTTACGTTAGAGAGTTCAGCACCTTGCTCAACAGCAATCACAGAATCACCATCACGCACAAACCCTTGGCCTACAGTTATAATATCAACTCGCTGACCTAACCCTGTGAGCCAAACTCCATCTTGTTCTGCCTTTACTAGCTGAATATCTATAAATTTCACGGTTGGTGAGTCATCGGCTGAAACCAAAGTTTTGACCCCAAGATTACCGGCCTCATCCAGTGCCAGCATCGCAGGTGTTATCTTGATAGCATCACTTGTTTCTAGGTTGAGTGTTACTTCAGCACTGACACCGGCAGGTAACAGGCCATCGGAATTATCGATTTCAATCTCTATTGGGAAGGTATTAGTAGAAGCAGAAGAGATTCGAGAAACATAGCGCAGACGACCTTCCGCTTCTTCTCGCCCTAACAGACGAACCAAAGCAGATTGATTGACTAACAAATGCTGGATATGACGTTCACTGACATCGGCTTCGATGACCAGAGGGTCAAGATCAATCACACCCGCAACCGGATCGCCGACGCCTACGAAATCGCCAAGCTCAACCATCAAGTCTTGAACCACACCGGAGAAAGGCGATGTGATGACTGTATTTTTTAGAGCCAGTTCAGCATTACGCTTCATAGCCTTCGCTTCAGTTAACGAAGCCTCAGCTGTGGTGTAGGCTATCTCGCCTTGCAGCCCTCTTTTTTTCAGCGACTGCGCCGCTTTGAATTCCTTCTGCTTCAAGCGATATAAAGCAGAAGCTCGCTCTAGCTGAATCTCTAAGTCACCTTTATCTATCTGAGCAATGGCTTGCCCTACTTTAACGGTATCGCCTTTCACAACGTTCAACCTAACAATCTTGCCCGCGACTTCCGCTCCCAATCGAGCATGCCTATCGGGTGCTGTGCGACCATAAAGATCTATGGTTTTAAAGGTGGGGGATGAAGTGAATGTTTGAAAGGAAACCTTAGCCAACGGAATTTCTGTCGCTTTTTTTTCTGGCGACTCTTCCGCTTGCCCCACTCCTAAACCAAGCCAAATCGACAACAGTACAACTAGAACCAGAGAAACCAACCACGGCTGCTTCAGTTTCTGAAAAAATGGAGAGTTAGAAAATAGAGTGGGCATAGCAAATCCTTTTGTCCGATGTGATTAAGGCGCGCTAATTAGCTTAACACCGTCATATGCAACATCCTGATGCACAGAGGTAACCTTAACAGACCCACAGCCAACGAAGTTGGACGCTATCGACAGTTTAAAAAATATGGCGTTTACTATAAAACAAATGAATGAAGTAGAGCTTAAATATAACCACCCAAATTAACCTTGGCGTACATGCCTAGAATAAGTCGACTTACTGTCTGTTTTGTATGGTGTATTTTTTACAAACAAAAACACCGAGCATTGGCTCGGCGTTTAAAATATTTCTAATGTAGCTTTCCGTTCAAGCTACCTTTCAGTGCACGCTAAACGCTAAATGATGCGCCACAACCACATGTTGTTGTCGCGTTCGGGTTGTTCACAAAGAAACGTGCGCCTTCTAGGCCTTCAGTGTAATCAACCATGCCGCCCATTAAGTACTGTAGGCTCATTGGGTCAACAACCAGCGTCACACCGCTATTTACAATGGTAGTGTCGCCATCATTTACTTTTTCATCAAATGTGAAGCCGTACTGGAAGCCACTACAACCGCCGCCTGTAATGTATACACGCAGTTTTAGCTCTGGGTTTTCTTCTTCAGCAATTAGCGTTTGTACGCGGGTAGCTGCTGCATCAGAAAAGGACAATGGGATATTTACTTCGCTCACGACAACCTCTCTTACCTGTGTCAAAAACAACATGATACAAATCTAAATCGAGACCATAGTTGTTGAGTATTTTCTTATATTCTGGTGATTATCTAATACCTGACTGAAACGTTCAAGTATTCACCACAGGATCGTTCCTTTTACTGCTGTAAACTCGCTAATATCTGACAATTAAAACGCGTAACCACACAAAACAACCAGATTCGGGTGATTATATCAGCGAAGGCATTCCTAGTTGGATTCCGGATAGGTACAATGCGTGCCAATTGGTCCGACAGTCAAAAGAGGATATATCAATGACCAAATCAGCAGAGCTGTACGAAAAAGCACAGCAAACTATTCCTGGTGGCGTAAACTCTCCAGTTCGAGCATTCAATGGCGTAGGTGGTTCTCCTATCTTCGTTGAACGCGCTGATGGCCCACTTATTTTTGATGCTGATGGTAAAGCATATATCGATTACGTTGGCTCTTGGGGTCCAATGATCCTTGGTCACAACCACGTTGTTATTCGTGACGCTGTTATTGCAGCAGCTCAACGCGGCCTTAGCTTTGGTGCTCCAACCGAAACTGAAATCAAGATGGCTGAACTTGTATCTGAGATGGTTCCATCAATGGAACAGCTGCGTATGGTGAGCTCAGGTACAGAAGCAACAATGAGTGCGATTCGTCTCGCTCGTGGCTTTACTGGTCGTGACAAAATCCTTAAGTTTGAAGGTTGTTACCACGGTCACGCAGACAGCCTACTTGTAAAAGCAGGTTCTGGTGCACTGACTTTAGGTCAACCAAGCTCTCCAGGCGTACCGGCTGATTTTGCGAAACTAACGCTAACTGCAACTTTCAATAATCTAGATTCAGTACGTGAAATCTTCGCAGCAAACAAAGGTGAGATCGCGTGTATCATCGTTGAGCCTGTCGCGGGCAACATGAACTGTATCCCACCAGTAGAAGGCTTCCACGAAGGTCTACGTGAGATCTGTGATCAAGAAGGTGCATTGCTAATCTTTGATGAAGTAATGACAGGTTTCCGCGTTGCTGAAGGTTGTGCTCAGGCTTACTACAACATCAAGCCAGACTTAACGTGTCTTGGTAAAGTGATTGGCGGCGGCATGCCAGTAGGTGCTTTTGGTGGTCGTAAAGACGTGATGCAATACATCGCACCAACGGGGCCTGTTTACCAAGCAGGTACGCTTTCAGGTAACCCTGTTGCAATGGCTGCTGGATACGCATGTTTGAATCTTCTAAGAGAAGAAGGCAACGAAAAGCGTCTAGCGTCTAAAACTAAGCAGTTGGCAAATGGCTTCAAGCAACTTGCTGACAAGCACGGCATCCCTATGCTAGTTCACCAAGTTGGCGGTATGTTTGGTTTCTTCTTCACAGACCAAGAAACAGTAACGTGCTACGAAGATGTAACTAAGTGTGATGTAGAACGCTTCAAGCGCTTCTTCCATTTAATGTTAGATCACGGTGTTTACCTTGCACCTTCAGCATTCGAAGCAAGCTTTACTTCTCTTGCTCATGGTTCAAAAGAACTGGATGCAACACTAGAAGCTGCTGACCGCTCTCTTGCGATCATTGCTGCTGAAAGCAAATAATCGAAAGCACTTTATAAGTCGCTAACCGATTGAATTTAGGCTGCATTAGATGCAGCCCTTTTTAATACATCACGCTCGTTAACCACAAATATGACAGATTATTTACCCTTCGATTAAGGCTAAAACTGAACTAAAAACGTCTAACGTTCCCAGAAAAGAAAAACCAACAACATCAGCGTACCTAGGAACATTCTGAACCAAGGGATCTCTTTTTTTATTTGCTGTTCTTCGTCTTGGCATTTCTTATCTTTATTACAGCATCCCATTATCAAAACTCCTCATTGCTAACTCTCTGTTTTGCAGCCATTATAAACTCAGAACGCAAATATAGAGACCATTAACGTGTCAGAAAAACTCAAAATCAACACCAGCCACTGGGTGATCATCATTGCCCTACTTGCGGCGGCTTATGCTTGTTACTTGCTTATCGAGCCTTATGTAAATTCCATAGTAATGGCATTCATCATCTCGTTGCTGATGTTTCCAATTCACGAATGGCTTGAAAAGAAGATACCGAATAAAGAGAACGTAGTCTCTCTGCTGTCTTGTGTGATTCTGACTTTCATTATTGTTATCCCTTTATTGGCAGTATTCGCAGCAATTGTTCAGCAAGGCTCTCTGTTCTCTCAGAACACCTACCAATGGGTGACCCACGGCGGTATTCAGACTCTGTTTGCACACCCATTAGTGGTCAAAGCGCTGTCATTTGTGAATAACTACTTGCCTTTCGACAACATTGAGCCTCAAGCCATCGCACAGAAAGTCGGTGAATTTGCGACCAGCTTTGGTTCAAAATTGGTTGGTATCAGTGCAAAAATCCTTGGTGATGCGACCAATTTCTTGATGGATTTCTTCTTGATGCTGTTTGTTCTGTTCTTCCTACTAAGAGATCACGACAAAATCATCAGTGTGGTTCGTCATATTCTGCCACTATCTCGTAGTCAAGAAGACAAGCTTCTAACCGAGATTGAGCAAGTTTCTAAGTCTGCAGTTATGGGCTCATTCTTAACCGCAATAGCGCAAGGTTTTGCGGGTGGTTTAGGTATGTGGATTGCTGGTTTCCCTGGGTTGTTCTGGGGCACTATGATGGGCTTTGCCTCTTTCATCCCAGTTGTCGGTACTGCTCTAATCTGGATCCCAGCCGCAACCTACTTGTTCCTAACCGGCGATACCACGTGGGCAATTTTCCTAACGGTTTACTGTGTCGCGATTGTTGGCTCAATTGACAACCTGTTGCGACCACTGTTGATGCAAGGCAGTGCAGGCATGAATACCCTAATGATCTTCTTCTCACTGTTGGGTGGTATTCAACTTTTTGGCCTAATTGGTCTTATCTACGGCCCACTGATCTTTGCTATTACTATCGTTCTTTTCAATATTTACGATGAAGAGTTTAAAGACTTTTTAAACCAGCAAGACAAGAGTTGATCAACTGTTCAGCAACTTGGTTGCCGAACCCGTATTAAACACTTCAAGCTTTGGGCGGATTATGCGAAAATCCGCCCTCATTTTTTGCTAACGATTCAATAGAGTGTCCTATGTCAGCTTATATTGCCCCAAGCCAAATTGCTCAACGTCAACTCGCCTACTTTGAAGGCAAACATGTTTTAGTTGCAGGTGAGGCAGAAGACTTATTCCCTGTTGAATTAGCGAAACATTGTGAATCAGTCACCGTGTTTACTTCTAATTACAGCTACTACCGTCAATTAGAAGGCTGCAGCATCATCCAACGTTTTTATGGTGCGGAGTTTACCGAAGAGACCAAGGCCGATTTAGTGATGCTGTACTGGCCAAAGGCCAAAGCGGAAGCGGAATTTCTGTTGGCGATGTTATTTGCCAAGTTAGGTAAAGATACCGAAATTGTCGTAGTTGGCGAAAATCGTTCTGGTGTTAAAAGTATCGAGAAGATGTTCACTCCTTACGGCAAAGTCGTGAAATACGATTCAGCGCGTCGTTGTTCTTTCTACTGGGGTCAATGCTTCGAGCAACCACCAGCCTTCAACCTGCAAGAGTGGTTTAAAACCTACACGGTTAACATTGGTGAGCAATCACTAACCGTGAAAAGTCTTCCAGGCGTCTTCAGTCATGGTCAATTTGATGTTGGTAGCCAACTATTACTTGATACCCTGCCAAAACTGAAAGGTAAAGTACTGGATTTCGGTTGTGGTGCAGGCGTATTGGGCGCGGTAATGGCATCTCGTCACCCTGATATCGAACTGGAAATGTGCGACATCAGTGCATTTGCCGTGGCGTCTAGCCAAGCAACGCTAGAAGCGAATGGTTTAACAGGTAATATCTTCGCCTCAGATGTCTACTCTGACACATCAAAAGATTACCAATTCATCATCAGTAACCCACCATTCCATTCTGGTTTGGATACAAGCTACAGTGCGACTGAAACCTTACTTGCTCAGGCTCCTAACCACATGAAGCGTTCTGGTGAGATGATTATTGTTGCGAACAGTTTTTTAAAATACATTCCAATTATTGAGCAAGCTTTTGGAAAATGCGCGACTCTAAATAAGACCACCAAATTCGCGATCTATCACGCAAGCAAATAGCCTATCTAACACAGCGCAGGGTCAATATCTGCGCTGTCTGTTCATATTTCTATCAAAAGCCCATAAAAATGAGCTTTTGCACACGCTTTAAATACCACTTACTTGTCAAAGTAAAAAAACTCGTTAATTTCGTTAAATTGGAACCCGTTAATTCTATTCTCTGTACTTGTTTTCATCCCTTTCAAGCAGTACATCAAAGGAAAGTAGTACCCAATTTATGTTTAGATTCTATCGTAAGCAGAAGTTTAAGCGCCTTCAAAATACCCTAATGCTGGCATTTCTTGTCCTTAGTATTACCCCAGTAACACTTATCGCGATATTTTTCCTCCAATCGCACAGTCAGGATCTTCAGGAACAAAGTACTTCGCACCTTGTTTCCGTCCGTGATACTAAACAGCAGCAAATTGTCGATTACCTACAAGCTCAAGAATCCCAAGTGATGGGTTTTGTTCGCTCAGAGCTTGCCAATGCCAGTGGCGGACGATTCTATGGTTTGATCAATGCATTCCAACGCCTCGGCTTAGACATTGACGAAGCACGCGCTAATGCGCAGCAACGCTACATTCAAGGATCGGGCGATCAAATCAAAACATCGATTCTCCCTGAATCCAGCAGCTTTATTGGCAGCGAGCGCTATCGTCTACTTCACAAGCGCTACCACAACTCTTATTTGGAGCTGCTTAAGCGTTCTGATTTTGACGACATTTTATTGGTCGACATTAACGGCAACATCGCTTATTCAGTTTTTAAGCGCGATGACTACGGCACCAACTTGCTGACAGGTAAGTACAAAGATGCAAACCTCGGCAAAACCTTTCAACGCCTGGAAAAGGACGTAAAAGACAAACGCAAATCCAACGAAGACTACACGCCGGTTATCGTTTCTGACTTTAAAGACGAAAATGGTAAACAGACCGCATGGTTAGGCGCACCTATCGTTCAACAGGGCTACCTACACAGTTACGCCATGTTTAGACTACCCATCAATGGTATTACTAAGCTTATTGCCGATCTCAACAAGAGTTCGAATATTCAAACCTTGCTTGTCGGCGATGATCATCTGCCACGTAGCCTTGCCCATTCACAAGAGTCGATTAATCTGAGTTTAGATGTTGTTGATAAAGCTCTGGCAGGAGAAACGGCCGTTGGCACCTTCGACAACGCTCAGGATCAAGCGATCATCGCTGCATATACTCCAATTGAGCTCAAATATGCGACTTGGGCACTCGTCGTCGAGCTTCCAGAGAAAGAAGCGTTTGCCCGTATTCATCAGTTAGAAAAGATCTTTGTGATCGTGATGTTGACGGCGATTATTCTTGTATTTGTCGCATCCCATTATCTGTCTAACTTCATCACATCACCGTTACTCAAGCTCACATGGGCAGCAGAGAAAGTCTCTGCGGGTGACCTTGATGAAACCATGATTAATACCGAACGAAAAGATGAGATAGGCCGCCTCGCAGTAAGCTTCGAAAGAATGCAACGTTCGATTCGTGAAAAGATGCTGCTCATTAAGAGCCAAAATGATGAGCTTGAGGACAACCTTAAGACCATTCAAAAACAAAATGAAGAGTTGCAACTGGCCAACAAACTTAAAGATGAATTCTTAGCAACAACATCACACGAATTGAGAACGCCATTACATGGCATGGTAGGTATCGCTGAAGCGCTAATATCTGGTGCAAACGGTCCTATTCCTGCCAACCAGAAGTACCAGTTGGATATCATCATCAATAGTGGCCAGAGATTGGCAACACTGGTCGATGATCTACTTGATTACCACAAAATGCGCTACGGCAGTTTAGACATAAATAAATCTGCTGTTGATTTATCTGCTGCTACCAGCTTGGTACTAGAATTGTCTCATCATCTGTTGGGCAATAAGCCAATCCGAATTATTAACCAAGTACCCAGTGACTTAGGGTTGGTTTCGTCCGATCCTCAACGATTAGAACAAGTGATGTATAACTTGGTCGGCAATGCCATCAAGTACACATCAGAAGGTAAAATTGTTATCTCAGCAAGCGTTATCGACGAGAACATTCGTGTACAAGTTGTTGATACAGGCCAAGGCATACCTGCTGAATACTTAGAACACATCTTTGAACCACTGATTCAAGCAGGACAAGACTCAAGTAACTATCGCCAAGGTGCAGGGCTTGGGTTGTCGATAAGTCGTCAACTGATTGAACTGATGGGCGGTTCACTGTACGTAAGTAGCCAACCAATGCTTGGCACGACGTTCAGCTTTACCCTGCCTTTAGCCACCCAAGAAGAATTGGATAACTACAGTGATTCAGGAAGCTATTCGCACTTCCAAGCGCCAGATTTAATTGATAACAGCCAACAAGAAAATAGTGTTATCAGTGAAGATCCAGACGGTCCGTTACTGGTTATCGCCGACGATGAACCAGTAAATTTACGCGTGCTAGACAGTTTCTTGAAATTGGAAGGTTATCGAGTGCGCACCGCATGTGACGGCCCTGAAACCATTGAACTGATTGAGAAAGAGAAGCCAGAGTTACTTCTGCTCGATATTATGATGCCAGGTATGAGTGGCTATCAGGTGTGTGAAGCACTGCGTAAGCAATACGATCATGCACAGTTGCCAATCATCATGCTCACAGCTCTTAATCAAGCAGAAGACCGTGTTCGTGGCTTTGAAGCTGGTGCCAACGATTACTTGTCTAAACCGTTCAACAAACAAGAGCTGGCGGCGCGAATTACGGCTCACTTATCAGCAAGTAAAGCTGAACAAAGACGTCTTGAGAATGCTCAATTGCAACTGGAGCTTAAACACAGAGCCATGGTTGAAGCGAACCTGCTAGAAACTCAAGGGCGCTTGCTAGAGCAGCTAGAATCAGCCCCTGAGGCCATCATCTGTATTCGTGATGACCAACGAATTCGATTTGCCAACGAAGCTGCAGCAAAACTATTTAGGCGCGGGCAAGAGCAGCTTAAACGCTCTATGGCCGATGAGATCATTGCGCCTAAATACCTTAAGGTGGAACAAGCTCACTACTGTGGTGATATTGACATCTATATAGACGACACTCGTCAGCGCATACCAAGTGATATCCTTAAGCTACCTGAAGGCTCAGGGCTCGACACCATGTATATCTTTAATGTTGGTGGTGGGGTTAACTCAAACCGAGTCAATAACCTTGAAACGGCGGTTGAGGCACTTTCAAGCTACGCCTTTGAGGGTGACAAAGATAAACTTCAACAACTGAAAGAGCTTGGCGGAGAATTTACTCGCCTTGCAGATAAAGCAACCGGTGAAGGTAAAAACAAACAAGAGCTGATGCGTGAAGTGCTGGTCGATGTCATGACAAATGCCATCATCTACTGGGAGTCTGTTACAGGGGAAACCAAGTTTGCCTTCGCAGAGAAGAGTGGCTTGTGGCGCGTCTACCTAGACCGCAGTACCCTGCAAACTAGAACGCTAGACAAATATCTACGTGTAGAAACTCTACCGAAAACGCCTCGCTGGCGAACGGTACTGAGCTCTATCGAGTTTATACTTGAGCACTGTAAAGAACAGACACCTGAAAGAACTCATATTGAGACCCTAAGGGATAAGCTACAAAAACTACTGACCAGTTAGCTCTGAAGTAAGCTCAAGCTACTGTAAATAATGAAGCCCACCTAGCGTGGGCTTTTTTGTGAATATCGTACGCGACCAAAGGACAATGACGTCGATTCAAACACACTTCTTTTACGGCATTAAACAAGCAAAATGACACGTTACTCAATCTTAAACAATCACCAGTTCAGTTACTATTTTGAGCCTTATTCTTGGCTGAATTTCACATTCCTCCGGCTCTTTGTTGCAGTTTGAGAAGCGAGTCACAACAGAACGGCAGATTTAATTTTCTAGAAAAATTTAACGTAAGATAGGTAAGTGACCGAGATCTACAATTACACCTCAGCAAGATAAGCATCGATAATTAAAAGCCGAAAAGGTTAGTGATCACTTACAAAAGGCTACCACCACAAAACCAAATGCGAGTCACATCACCTTAACAATTGCGCACAAAAAACCACCAAAGCAAGCCATTTTGACGTTAATGACGTGGCGCTGTGTGTTTTTAACGTTTTTGACGGGAAACGAGTTTGATTAATTCATCGATAAGGTGTTTTCTTACTCCTGCCAAAGGCCTACAGGCCACTCTTACCACTTCTCAGAATCAAAGATGAATCTGGAGCAACGAAGAAGAGGTAGGCCTTTAACTAGAGTGTGTATCTACTAACTAATTAGCGACAGATAACATTCAATCCATTAGTGAAATGAAAGCAAATAGTAAGGAACAGCTATGCTTGCCAATATAAAAAAAACAGCAATAGCAACAGCAATTATTGCAACTGCTACAACAGGTTTTGCATCAGTAGCAACAGCTGCAGAGCGCAGCGAACTGACCGTTCACCCGAAAGAGTACACTACATTCGTACGTAACTTTAACCCGTACCTTGGTGCTACTAACCTACATACTACAACTGACTTCATGTACGAGCCTTTAGTAGTATTTAACGAAATGCACGGTAACACTCCGGTGTTCCGTCTAGCTGAAAACTTCAAAATGTCAGATGATCTGATGAGCGTTGTTTTCGACATTCGTAAGGGTGTTAAATGGTCTGATGGAGAAACTTTCTCTGCTGATGATGTTGTTTTTTCTTTCAACCTTGTAAAAGAGAAGCCAGAGCTTGACCAATCTGGTATCAACTCTTGGGTAACTTCTGTAGAAAAACTGAACGACAACCAAGTTAAGTTCACACTAACAGAAGCAAACTCAAACGTACCTTACGAGATTGCTAAAGTACCTGTAGTACCTAAGCACATCTGGAAAGACGTTAAAGATCCATCAACGTTTACCAATGAGAACCCGGTAGGTTCTGGTCCATTTACAGAAATCGATACGTTTACAGCTCAGCTATACATCCAGTGTGCTAACCCGAACTACTGGGATGCAGACAACCTAGATGTTGACTGTCTACGTGTTCCACAAATTGCGAACAACGACCAGTTCTTAGGTAAAGTTGTAAACAGTGAAATGGACTGGACGTCTTCTTTCGTTCCAGATATCGATCGTACATACGCTGCAGCAAGCCCTAAACACCACTACTGGTACCCGCCAGCAGGTACACAAGCATTCATCGTTAACTTCAAGCACCCTGATGCTGCGAAGCATGAAGCATTGAGCAACGTTGAATTCCGTCGTGCTTTCTCTATGGCTCTTGACCGCCAAACTATCATCGACATCGCATTCTACGGTGGCGGTACTGTGAACGATTTCGCATCGGGTCTTGGCTACGCGTTTGAAGCTTGGTCTGATGAAAAAACTCACGACAAATACAAAGGCTTCAACACTTACAACGCTGAAGGCGCGAAGAAGCTTCTTGCTGACGCTGGCTTCAAAGATGTAAACAAAGATGGTTTTGTTGACACTCCATCAGGCAAATCTTTCGAACTAATGATTCAATCGCCAAACGGCTGGACTGACTTCAACAACACAGTTCAACTTGCGGTAGAGCAACTAAACGAAATCGGTATTAAAGCGAAAGCTCGTACACCTGACTTCTCTGTTTACAATCAAGCAATGCTTGAAGGTACATACGACGTAGCATACACAAACTACTTCCACGGTGCGGATCCATACACGTACTGGAACAGTGCTTACAACTCATCACTACAATCTGGTGATGGTATGCCTCGTTTCGCAATGCACTTCTACAAAAACGACAAGCTAGATGGTCTTCTAAACAGCTTCTATAAAACAGCTGATAAGAACGAGCAGCTAGACATTGCACACGGTATCCAGCAAATCATCGCTGCAGACCAAGTGACAATCCCTGTGATGTCTGGTGCTTACATGTACCAATACAACACAACTCGCTTCACTGGTTGGTGGAACGAAGAAAATCCAAAAGGCCGTCCAAACATTTGGGCTGGTATTCCAGAGCGTCTACTTCATGTACTGGACCTAAAACCAGTTAAATAAGTAATCGTTCAATCCTTGCGGCGTAACCTCTTACGCCGCTTATAAAAATCCCCACACTCTCAATTGAAAGTATGGCGCTAGTCGTCAGGGGATTTTTCGTTCCAAATTTCGCTAGGAGCGACCTGAATCCAGAAACAGGGAAACAATCTGGGTGAGTAAGGTGTGAGTTATGGGTTATTTTTTAAGACGTTTGTCATTTTATTTTGTCGCGCTATTAGTTGCTGCGACGTTAAACTTTATTATTCCAAGAGCAATGCCTGGTGACCCAGTTACCATGATGTTTGCGAACGCTTCTGTACAAGTTACTCCAGAGCGTATTGCTGCAATGAAAGAACTATTAGGCTTCGTTGATGGTGGCTACTTAGTTCAATACGTGGCGTACATGAAGAACATTCTTAGCTGGGAACTTGGTACATCAATTCAATTCTACCCACTTTCTGTAAACACACTGTTGGGTGGAGCATTCGGTTGGTCGCTTTTCTTAGCCGGCACCGCAGTTATTCTTTCTTTCTCGATTGGTTCAATCCTAGGTATTTTCGCAGCGTGGAAACGCGGCAGTAAGTACGATGCCTTCGTAACTCCAGGGATGCTGATTCTACAAGCTGTTCCTCAGGTTGTTATTGCGATGATTGCACTATTTACCTTTGCAATTGGCTTGAAGTGGTTCCCAACAGGGTATGCCTACACCGCAGGTACTATACCTGATTGGACAAGCTGGGCATTCATCAAAGATGTCGCTTACCACGCATTCTTACCACTGTTCTGTGCTTCTGTTGTTCAAATTGGTGGCTTCCTAGTAAACATGCGTAACAACATGATCAACCTACTAGCCGAAGACTACATCACCATGGCGAAAGGCAAAGGCCTGAGCGAGAACCGAGTGGTATTCAACTACGCAGCTCGTAACGCGATGCTACCTAGTGTGACAGCCCTTTCAATGTCGCTAGGTATGGCAATCGGTGGTCAGTTAATTATCGAAATCATCTTTAACTACCCAGGTCTTGGCAGCGTACTTTTCAACGCAATTAACGCTCGTGACTACCAAGTACTGCAAGGTCAGCTGCTTATCATGACGCTATTCATGCTGTTCTTTAACCTAGTTGCAGACATGCTTTACGTTGTTCTTGACCCTCGTCTTCGTAAGGGTGGTAAATAATCATGAAAGACTTTCTAAAACTCATTTGGCGTAACCCGATGGCCCTAACAGGCGTCATCATCCTAAGTATCTTTATTCTTGGCGCTATTGCAGCTCCATTGATCACTAAACACGTACCAGACAAGCGTACAGGCAACCCACATGAATACCCTGGTTTCGTGGTGAAGTCTGCACAAACTAACCCTGATGGCTGGGTTGCTCAAAACTTTGCAGACGACCGTCGTACATTGATCATGTCTAAAAAGGCAGACCACGTACTAGGTACAACTCGTATGGGTCGTGACGTTTGGTCTCAAGTGGTATACGGCGCACGCGTATCTCTTGCTGTAGGTTTTGGTGCGGGTCTAACCGTATGTTTACTGGCAACGGTTATTGGTGTTTCTGCAGGTTACTTCGGTGGCCGTGTCGATGACGTTCTAACAGCAGCAATGAACATCATGCTGGTAATCCCTCAATACCCATTACTGTTCGTAGTAGCAGCCTTTATCGGTGAGGCAGGGCCACTCACCATAACCTTGGTTATCGGCTTTATGTCCTGGGCTTGGGGCGCGCGTGTTGTTCGTTCCCAGACCTTAGCACTGCGTGAAAAAGAGTTTGTAAAAGCCGCTGAAGTTCTGGGTGAATCTTCATTCCGTATTATCTTCGTAGAGATTCTTCCAAACCTTATCTCTATCGTTGGCGCGAGCTTCATCGGTTCGGTGATGTACGCAATCATGATGGAAGCAACGATTTCGTTCCTAGGTCTTGGTGACCCGAACACAATCAGCTGGGGCATCATGCTTTACAACGTTCAAACCTCTTCATCAATGCTGATTGGCGCTTGGTGGGAACTGTTGGCTCCTTGTATCGCATTGACACTACTTGTAACTGGTCTTGCTCTACTTAACTTCGCTGTCGATGAAATTGCTAACCCGCAACTGCGTTCTCACAAAGGCATGAAGCGTTGGAAGAAACTAGCAGCACAAGACAAAGAAGAACGTGAACCAGAACTACCACCACAAAATGCACTTTGGAGCGGAGATAAATAATCATGTCTGAACCACTAATTTCTATCCGCAACTTATGCGTGGATTACATCACAGAGTCTGGCGATGTTCGTGCGTGTAACAACGTAAGTTTCGACATCGCTCCAGGTGAAGTATTCGGCCTAGCTGGTGAATCTGGCTGTGGTAAATCAACGGTCGCTTTCTCCCTCATGCGTCTTCATAAGCCGCCCGCTTACATCAGTGGTGGTGAGGTTATCTTCAACGGTGAGAACATCCTTGAATACAGTGATGACCGTATGCAGTCGTTCCGTTGGAGTGAGATGTCGATGGTATTCCAGAGCGCGATGAACGCACTCAACCCAGTTCTACCGATGGAAGAGCAGTTCTGTGACGTAATCATGCGTCACACCAACATGACTCGTGAGCAAGCTAAACAACGTGCTGAAGGTCTACTTGAAATCGTAGATATTCACCCGAGCCGATTGAGTGACTACCCTCACCAATTCTCTGGTGGCATGCGTCAGCGTTTAGTTATCGCTATCGCTCTAGCACTGAATCCAAAGCTGATCATCATGGATGAGCCAACGACCGCACTTGATGTGGTTGTTCAACGCGAAATCCTACAAAAGATCTATGCACTAAAAGAAGAGTTTGGCTTCTCGATTCTGTTCATCACCCATGACTTGTCATTGATGGTCGAGTTCTCTGACCGTATCGGCATCATGTACTCAGGTGAGCTTATCGAGGTTGCCAATGCTCAAGATATTCTAGAAAACCCTTACCACCCTTATACCAAAGGGCTGGGAAGTTCTTTCCCTCCACTGACAGGGCCAAAGACAAAACTAGCGGGTATTCCGGGCAACCCTCTGAACCTGTTAGAGATCCCTGAAGGGTGTCGTTTCCAAGCTCGTTGTGACCGTGTACATGAAACGTGTACCAAGGTACCAACCAAGCTGCGTTCTATCGACCCGGGACATTTGTCTAACTGCCACCTGTACGGTGACCCAATAGTACAAAGGAAGCTATAGCTTGCACGCTGATTCAGCGTGAATAACGAATAAGGCGGCTCGACCGCCGAAATGCAAGCAAAGCGAATAAGGATTCTGGAGACAATTATGAGCAAAGATTTCGGTCAATTATTGGTAGAAGGCAAGAATGTCGTAAAAGACTTCCCAATAAGCAGTACCACAATTCAAACCCCAATGATGCGTGCGATTAACGACGTATCATTCAAGATGTATAAAAGTCGCGGCCTAGCTGTGGTTGGTGAGTCAGGTTCAGGCAAATCAACAACAGCAAAAATGATCGCAAAAATGTACGCGCCTTCGGGCGGTACGATCGAATACAAAGGTCGTGATATCCAAGAGATCTCAAGCAGAAAAGATCTTATGCACTACCGTGAAGGCGTGCAGATGGTATGGCAAGACCCGTTTGGTTCCCTGAACCCAACACATAACATCTTTCACCACATAGCTCGACCATTGTTGATCCACAAAAAAGTATCTCCGGGCAACAAGAAAGAGTTACAGGAACGTGTGTACGATCTTCTAGAGCAAGTTGGCTTAGTGCCACCACAAGCAACGGCAGAGAAGTACCCTCATCAACTCTCTGGTGGTCAGCGTCAACGTGTCAACCTAGCCCGTAACATTGCAGTTGGTGCAGAAGTTGTATTAGCCGATGAACCAACATCGATGCTTGATGTATCGATTCGTGCTGGTGTTTTGAACCTGATGGAAGAAATGAAGTTTGAGAAACAAATGTCTCTACTTTACATCACCCACGATATCGCAACCGCTCGTTACATTGCTGAAGATCTTTCAGTGATGTACGTAGGACACATGGTGGAATGGGGCGATACCGATGATGTGATTGCTAACCCTCAGCATCCTTACACCCAACTGCTTGTTTCTGCGGTTCCAGATCCTAAAAAATCGATCCACGAACAACTCGCAGGCAACAAAGGTGAGATCCCTCTTTGGACACCAGTCTCAGCAGGTTGCCCATTTGCAGGCCGTTGCACTCATGCAATGGACAAGTGTAAAGAGCAGTTACCAGGGGTTACGCAGTTAGCTGATAACCACTTTGTGCGTTGTTACCTACACGAAAGCTAAGCAATAAAACCAAGTTAGGGTCTGCGGGCCCTAACTATTTATATCCAAAACATTCAAGTACCTAGCCAATAGAAACTAGGACTGTCGGAGAATATTGATGCTGTTATTGACCAACCATATTGGCTACGAATCCACGGCTCCAAAGCAGGCTATTCTGCAAACGAAGAAAGCTCGCTTATCAAGTACGACTGCACTTTTGGTGTGTGCCGACAACCATATCACTGTCGGAAGTTTTGATGTGGTTAAACAAGGCCGCGTAGCAAATTGGCATCAAGGGCAATTCTTCACTATCGATTTCAGTTCATTCACTGAATCTGGTCGCTACTACCTACGTTTTGACAACCTACGCTCTGAAGTATTTGAGATTGGTAGCAACCTATTAATGAACCACACGTTTTCTGATGTGCTTCATTACTTTAAGTCACAACGCTGTGGCGGTAGTTTCGACAAAAAAGATCGACAAGCACAAATTATGGGCACTGACAGATACGTCGATGTTCATGGCGGTTGGTACGACGCATCGGGTGATGTAAGTAAGTACTTTAGCCACCTATCTTATGGCAATTATCTCAACCCACAACAAATTCCGATGGTTGTTTGGAACATGCTCAAAAGCGTGCGCTTGACTAGCAATAACCCAGACTTTCCTAAATTCTCTATGACTCGTTTAGTGGAAGAAGCCCTATTCGGTGCCGATTTCTTAGTGCGTATGCAGGACGCTGATGGATACTTTTACATGACGGTATTCGACAAGTGGAGTAAAGACATCAATCAACGTGACATCTGCGCTTATGCGACTCAAGAAGGCCATAAATCAACAGACTTACAAGCTGGCTACCGACAAGGTGCAGGCGTCGCTATTGCAGCACTGGCTGCTGCATCTGAGCTTGAAACCTCTGGCAGTTACTCGAGCCACACCTACCTTGAAACGGCTGTTAAGGGTTACTGGCACCTAAAAGAGTACAACCTCCAGTACCTAAACGATGGTGAAGAGAACATCATCGATGAGTATTGTGCCCTGCTCGCAGCCAATGAGCTGTATCGCGTAACTCAAGACCAGCAATACCTATCCGAAGCAAGAGTTTGGGCTAGTCGCTTGATCTCTCGTCAGCAATCTGATGATTCATTTGAGCACTTTTGGTCAGCTAATGCTGATGGCTCTCGCCCCTATTTCCATGCAGCTGAAGCTGGCCTTCCTGTAATTGCTCTATGCGAGTACATCGATAATGAAACTGACACTGAGTTGAAAGAACAAGCACGTGTGGTTGTTGAGCAAGCTTGTCAGTTCGAAATCAACATTACCGACAAAGTTATCAATCCATTTGGCTACCCAAGACAGTACGTAAAGTCTGTCGATGGTGTTAAGCGCGATGCCTTCTTTGTCGCTCAACAAAACGAAACTGGCTACTGGTGGCAAGGCGAAAACGCACGTCTTGGCTCAATTGCGACCATGGCTTACCTAGTTCAACCGCACATTAAAGATAATGACCTTCAGCAGAGTCTAATCCAACTTTCACAAAATAGCCTTGACTGGATTTTGGGCCTCAACCCATACCACATGTGCATGCTTGATGGCCACGGTCATAACAACCCAGACTATCTACCACAACTTGGTTTCTTCAATGCCAAAGGCGGGATTTGCAATGGCATCACGGCAGGGTTCGAAGACGAACAAGACATCGCATTCAACCCACCAGCACAGAAAGACGACATGCTTCAAAACTGGCGCTGGGGTGAACAATGGATCCCTCATGGAGCGTGGTATTTGCTAGCAACGGCTGCGCAATTCAACTTCCTAGCACAAAGTAAGGAGCAATAATCATGACGCTTTACTACGTAGGTATTGATGGTGGCGGTACATCTTGCCGTGCTCGCATTCGTGATGACCAAGGCAAACTCATTGGTGAAGCGAAAAGTGGCAGTGCCAACATCCTTTTGGGTGTCGATGTTGCAATGAGTTCAATTGTTGATGCGATTACTAAAGCCGCACAACAAGGGCAACTCAACTCTAACGATTTTTCTAATATGCATGTTGGTTTGGCGCTAGCTGGTGCTGAACAGAAGTCAGCATGGCTCGACTTCATGGCACAAGCACACCCTTTCGCAAGTATGACACTCAATACAGACGCCTATGGTGCATGTATTGGTGCACATAATGGCCAAGACGGCGCGATCATGATTGGTGGTACAGGTTCATGTGGTATCTACCTAAACAACGGCGAACAACACGTGGTTGGTGGTCGTGAATTTCCAATTTCTGACCAAGGCGGCGGCGCAGTGATGGGCCTTCGTTTAATTCAGCAAGTTCTACTCGCTGAAGATGGTATTCGTAACAAAACCCCACTGACTCAACATGTTATGAATCATTTCAATAATGATGTTGATGCGATCGTGGCATGGTCAAAAGGCGCGATTCCAAAAGATTACGGTCAATTCTCTCCCGTCATTTTTCAACTGGCAAATGAAGGCGATGAACTGGCTATAGAGATGCTTAAGCAGACTGCAGCCGATATCGAAATGTTTGTATTAGCGCTGCATCGAAAAGGCGCTGACAAGGTGTGCTTAATGGGAAGTATCGCTGAGCGTATTCTCAACTGGCTATCACCACCAGTACAACAATGGATCGTTAAACCTCAATTTGACGCTATCGAAGGCGCATTGATGTTTGCCGGCAAGTCACAACACAACTTGTATCAACAGGCTTAGCAGGGAAGTTATATGAATTATCGCATCGACTTAGCTGTTCTTTCTGAACAAAAAAA
Source organism: Vibrio sp. 10N.237.312.B06 (assembly GCF_041464685.1). Lineage (NCBI taxonomy): Bacteria > Pseudomonadati > Pseudomonadota > Gammaproteobacteria > Vibrionales > Vibrionaceae > Vibrio > Vibrio sp. 10N.237.312.B06. The sequence continues at coordinate 68,518 of NZ_JBFSPI010000002.1, read as the reverse complement.
TAACTGCCGATTTGGCCTTACGGTACATAATTTAAGTGACCTCGACGTAAAAGATTGGTCTCTGCATTTTGCATTTGACCGATTCATCCTTCCTGAGAGTCTATCGCAAGGTGAACTGACTCAAGTTGGAAGCTATTGCTCGTTCAAACCAAGTTCGCCCGTGTTAAAGGCCAATAACCATTACTACCTTGAATTCAGTATTCAAAGCGCCCCATTCCGCTTCTATTCTGATGGCCTTAATGATGCATTTATCCAATCACATCATGATGGAGAAACATCGGTACTGCCTGTCGCGATATCACCCATAGTACTGGCTTCGCCATACCGTGAACGCAATCAAATACCTGAAGTTAACGCTTCTGAGATAGCATTGATTCCTCAACCAAATCAGATCGAACTCAAGCAAGGTAGTTTCGCGCTAAGCTGTGAATGCAAGATTGAGGTTCAATCTCACCTTGCAGATAAAGCCGTCTCTTGGTTGCAGCAAGAGTTACTTTCTACCTTTGAACTGTCGATTTCGAATGAGCTTTCAACTGAACTTTCAAAAGACGAAAGCGGCGACATTCTATTTCGCAGCAATCCAACATTAGACGAAGCAGAATACAAACTCCGCATTACTGAACAACAAATAATTGTTGAATCAGGTAGCCAGTCTGGGTTTACACACGCCGTGGCAAGTCTGATTCAATTGATTCAACAACTGGATGCCGAAAATTTTTCTATTCCATGCTGCAAAATCGCCGATCACCCTCGCTTTAAGTACCGAGGCATGATGTTGGACTGCGCGCGTCACTTCCACTCGGTAGAGCAAGTGAAGCGTTTAATCAATCAACTGGCGCACTACAAGTTCAACGTATTTCATTGGCACCTAACTGACGATGAAGGTTGGAGAATTGAGATTAAGAGCCTGCCTCAGCTGACTGAAATCGGCGCTTGGCGAGGTCCTGATCATGCATTAGAACCGCAATACACCCACCTTGCGGATAACTATGGCGGCTTCTACACGCAGCAACAGATTCGCGAAGTCATTGAATACGCAGAGCAACGCAGCATCACGGTGATCCCAGAGATCGATATCCCAGGACACTGTCGCGCCGCGATCAAATCACTACCAGACATGCTAGTTGAGCAAGCAGACACCACACAATACAAGAGTATTCAGCACTACAACGACAACGTGCTAAATCCAGGTTTACCGGGTACTTACCAATTCCTAGATGCCGTTATTGAAGAAGTTGCAGAGCTTTTCCCTAGCGAATTGATCCACATGGGCGCAGATGAAGTACCACCCGGTGTGTGGACCAACAGCCCTGCCGCTCAAGCACTGATGAAAGAGCACCAGTATCAAGACAGCAAAGACCTACAAGGCCACCTATTCCGCTATGCCGAGAACAAACTCAAACAACTTGGTAAGCGCATGGTGGGCTGGGAAGAAGCACAGCACGGCGACAAGGTGAGCAAAGAGACCATCATCTATTCATGGCTCAGTGAAGAAGCCGCTATCAATTGTGCTCGCCAAGGCTTTGATGTGGTGCTGCAACCAGCACAGTTTACCTATCTCGACATGACCCAAGATTATGCACCGGAAGAACCGGGCGTAGATTGGGCTGCCGTTATCCCCTTAGAACAAGCTTATACCTACGAAGCCCTCGCAGAGATATCCGACACCGATCCAATTCGTAAGCGGATCCGCGGAATTCAGTGTGCTTTATGGTGTGAGATCGTTACCAATCAAAAGCGCATGGATTACATGGTATTTCCAAGAATTAGCGCTTTAGCTGAAGGATGTTGGACACATAAACACAACCGAAACTGGCTAGATTACCTATCTCGCCTAAAGGGCCATCTGCCATTACTCGACAGACTCAATGTTGATTATCGCAACCCTTGGAAAGCTGAATAAAACGAAGCCAAAGCACACTCAAGTCGAGAGCTTGCTTCCCCTGATTAAGGTGCTCAGTCAGATTCGACTCAGCATCATTATTTAAAAATTAGCTGCATAGATGCAGTTTGTTAAAAAGGAAATGACAATGAAATACGGCTATTTCGATAACGATAATCGCGAATACGTCATCACTCGCCCTGATGTACCAGCACCTTGGACCAACTACCTAGGTACTGAAAAGTTTTGTACCGTGATTTCGCACAATGCTGGCGGCTACTCGTTCTACAATTCTCCGGAATACAACCGTGTTACTAAATTCCGTCCAAACGGCACCTTCGACCGTCCAGGGCACTATGTTTACCTGCGTGATGATGAGACGGGCGATTACTGGTCTATCTCTTGGCAGCCTGTGGCAAAGAGCCTAGATGAAGCGAACTACGAAGTTCGTCACGGCCTGTCATACTCAAAATTCAAGTGTGAATACAGTGGTATTACAGCAACCAAAACGTTATTCGTTCCTAAGGGTGAAGATGCGGAAGTTTGGGACGTCGTGCTGAAAAATAACACTGACAAGCCAAGAACCATCAGCACTTTCTCATTTGTTGAGTTCTCGTTCAGCCACATCCAATCGGATAATCAGAACCATCAGATGTCTTTGTACTCTGCGGGTACGTCTTACCAAGAAGGTGTTCTTGAATACGACCTGTACTACAACACTAACGACTTTGAAGGTTTCTACTACCTAGCTTCAACTTTCTCACCAGACAGCTACGACGGCCAACGTGATAACTTCCTTGGCATGTACCGTGATGAAGCGAACCCAATTGCCGTTGAGAACGGTAAATGTTCTAACAGCGCCCAAACCTGTTACAACCACTGTGGTTCTCTGCACAAGCAATTTACGATTCAGCCGGGTGAAGAAGTTCGCTTTGCTTATGTACTAGGTATCGGTAAAGGCAACGGTGAGCGCCTACGTGAAAAGTACCAAGACACAGCTAACGTCGATGCCGCTTTCCAAGGCATCAAAGATCACTGGGACGAGCGTTGCAACAAATTCCAAGTTAAGTCTCCAAACGAAGGCTTAGACACCATGATCAACACATGGACGCTATACCAAGCCGAAACCTGTGTGGTTTGGTCTCGCTTTGCATCCTTCATTGAAGTGGGTGGTCGTACTGGCCTTGGTTACCGTGATACTGCGCAAGATGCCATCTCAGTACCTCATGCCAACCCACAAATGACCAAGAAACGTATTATCGACCTGCTTCGCGGCCAAGTGAAAGCGGGCTACGGTCTACACTTGTTCGATCCTGACTGGTTCGATCCAGAAAAAGCAGATGTTGAACCTTCAAAATCGCCAACGGTTGTTCCAACGCCTTCAGACGACGATAAGATCCATGGCATTGAAGACACCTGTTCTGATGATCACTTATGGATCGTTCCGACCATCATCAAATATGTAATGGAAACCGGTGAACACGACTTCTTTGATGAAGTGATCCCATACGCAGACGGTGGCGAAGCGACCGTTTACGAACACATGAAAGCGGCACTGAACTTCTCTGCAGAATACGTAGGTCAAACCGGTATCTGTAAGGGTCTTCGCGCAGACTGGAATGACTGTTTGAACCTAGGTGGTGGTGAATCTTCAATGGTTTCATTCCTACACTTCTGGGCGCTACAAGAATTCCTAGATCTTGCTAAGTTCCGTAATAACGATGCTGACGTTGCTAAGTACACTGAAATGGCAGCGAACGTTCGTGAAGCGTGTGAAACACACCTTTGGGATGACGAGGGTGGCTGGTACATCCGTGGCCTGACTAAAAATGGCGACAAGATCGGTACCGCTCAACAAGCTGAAGGTCGTGTGCACCTTGAGTCAAACACGCTAGCGGTTCTATCTGGCGCGGTATCTCAAGAGCGTGGCGAGAAAGCGATGGACGCTGTCGATGAGAACCTTTTCTCTGAATACGGCCTGCACCTAAATTCTCCTTCATTCGCAACACCAAACGATGATATCGGCTTTGTGACTCGCGTTTATCAAGGCGTAAAAGAGAATGGCGCAATCTTCTCTCACCCGAACCCATGGGCTTGGGTAGCAGAAGCGAAGCTAGGTCGTGGTGACCGTGCTATGAAGTTCTACGACGCACTGAACCCATACAACCAAAACGACATGATTGAAACGCGTTACGCAGAACCCTACTCGTACGTGCAGTTCATCATGGGTCAAGATCACCAAGACCATGGTCGTGCAAACCACCCTTGGTTAACGGGTACCTCTGGTTGGGCTTACTTCGCGGTAACCAACTTTATTCTTGGTGTTCGCACTGGCTTTGAAGGATTAACAGTCGATCCTTGTATCCCGACTGATTGGCCGGAATTCGAGGTTACTCGTCAATGGCGTGGCGCGACTTACAACATCACAGTGCAAAACCCGAATGCAGTAAGCAAAGGGGTTACCTCTATCACTATCAACGGTGAGTCAGTTGAAGGTGCAATCCCAGTACAAGCAGAAGGCAGCGTGAACGATGTTGTCGTTGTTCTAGGCTAGTCACTTAATTTAACGAACAGCTCTTGCCTCAAGTCTTTATCGACTTGAGGCAATGAGACTAAAAGGATTTTCTAATGATTAAATTTGGTACAGGTGGCTGGCGCGCTTTCATTGGTGAAGAATTCACCAGAGACAATGTTCGCCTTGTAGCGCAAGCGCTCGCTAACATCATCAATAATGAAGATGCAGCCAAGAATGGCTTCGTTATTGGCTATGACCGTCGCTTCCTTTCAGATAAAGCGGCATGCTGGTTTGCAGAAGTACTTGCGGCGAACAACATCAAAGTAAGCTTCATTGATAAGTTCGTTCCAACACCTATCGTGATGTTCCAAGCAAAAGAGATGGGATGTATTTACTCTGCGTGTATTACCGCTTCTCACAACCCAGCGGACTATAACGGCATAAAGATCTTCATTGAAGGTGGACGCGATGCTGACGAGATCATCACAGAGAAGATCGAACAGCAAATCGCAACACTGACCAACGAAGATGTTATACGAGTCGATTTCGAACAAGCGTTAAACGACAAAGAAATCGAGATCATCAACCCGATGAACGACTTTGTTGATTCAATCATCAACTTCATCGATATCGATTCGATTAAGAAAGCCAACCTGCGCGTACTGATTGATCCAATGTTTGGTGTTGCGAAAAATGCTCTGCAAACCGTACTGATCAACGGTCGCTGTGATGTCGACGTAATCAACGATGGTAAGAACCCAGATTTCGGCGGTCTTATGCCGTCCCCAAATGCAGCAACGCTATACCGCCTAAAACATTTAGTGGCAGCTGAAGGCTATGATATTGGTATTGGTACCGACGGTGACGCTGACCGTTTAGGCATCATTGATGAGAAAGGTCACTTCATTCACCCCAACGAAGTGCTACTCCTACTTTACTACTACTTACTGGAATACAAAGGCTGGAAGGGCTCTGTCGTTCGTAACATCGCCACCACGCATCTACTCGACAAAGTAGCGGCAGATCATGGTGAGAAGAGCTTTGAGGTTCCTGTAGGCTTTAAGCATATCAGCTCTCAAATGGAAGCAGATGATTCACTGATTGGTGGTGAAAGCTCGGGCGGTTTAACCATTCGAGGTCACATCAAAGGTAAGGATGGCGTATTTGCTTCAAGCTTACTGGTTGAGATGATCAGTGTAACAGGCAAAAAACTATCTGAGTTACTTGATGAAATCTACTCTAAGTATGGCTATGCCTATACGGCAGAAGGAGATTGCCAGTTTAAGCCCTCAGAGAAAGAAGCCCTCTACACCAAGATTTACGTAGAGAAACAACTGCCTGAATTTGAATACGAAATTGAAAAAGTTAGCTATGAAGATGGTGCCAAGGTGTACTTCAAGAATGGCGGCTGGGTGATCGCTCGTTTCTCAGGAACAGAGCCGTTACTGCGAATCTTCGCAGAAATGGAAGATAAAGACACTGCAGAACGTGTTCTTCAAAAAGTGAAAGACTTCCTCTCTCTATAGACTTATAGAGTGCAGCAGTTTTGAATGGGACTTAACAAACCACTGCCTTGTTAACCCCTATAGGTGAAGAACTCTTGCCCAGTACTCTGTATCAAAGTACTGGGCTTTTTTACGAATGCATTTTACTTTTCGGCAAAACGATACTTACTGCGTATCATTAAAACGCCAATACACCTTTGGTATCTACTTTTACGGTGACTGGCATACCAACACCTAGAGCCTCAGAAGACGTTGCTAACAGTTTCTGACCGTTAGCTTCAATCACATAACGACAGTGGTCGCCCATAAATTGTTGTTCCAACACTGACAGGTTACTGTCGACATCATGACTCGCCACTATATGCTGTGGTCTTAGTAACAACGCACATTCCGCTCCCACTTCGATTTGAGTTTGTGCTTTCGCTTCTATCAGACCCAAGCTCGTTTCAAATTCATTATCTGAAATACGCTGTGCATTCAAGTAGCTACCACCACCTAAGAAATCAGCAACAAACTTACTCGATGGGTGGAAGTACAACTCAGATGCTGAACCATATTGCTCAATCACACCATGGTTCATTACCGCCATTTTATCTGAAAAAGCGAATGCTTCTTCACGGCTGTGCGTTACAAAAATAGCAGTAACACCCTGCTTTTTAAATATTTTACGAATCTGAGAGATCAACTCATGGCGAACTTGAGTATCAATATTTGAGAAGGGTTCATCCAATAACAATAAGTCTGGCTTGTACGCTAAAGAACGAGCAATCGCTACGCGCTGCTGTTGACCACCAGAAAGTTGATGTGGGTATCGGTCACCGAATTCATCTAAGTGAACTAGCTCCAACATCTCTTGAACTTTCTCTTTCTTTTGCTGATCAGAGAGGCCTTTGAGGCCAAAGCAGATATTCTGGTTTACCGTCAAGTGCGGAAACAGGGCGTAATCTTGAAAGATCATTCCGATGTTTCTCTGCTCAGGTGGTAACCAGTTGTCTCCATCGTCGATGGTTTGACAGTTCAAGCTCATGACACCACTACTCAATGGAAGCAAACCGGCTATCGCTTTAAGAAGTGTTGTCTTACCACAACCACTGGCACCAAGCAGACAAACAATTTCACCATGCTCAACTTCTAAAGAAAGAGATTCCAAAATAGTTTGGGACTCGTACTTACAAGTCAGATCTTTAATTGATAATGCACAACTCATTAGTGTTTCTGCTCCAAGGAACGGTTTACGATAATCAGAGGAATTAAACCCACTAACACCAATAATACAGCAGGCATCGCCGCCAACTCTAGGTGCTCATCTGAGGCATAGTTATAAACATAGGTCGCCAATGTTTCGAAGTTGAAAGGACGTAACAGCAATGCTGCATTTAACTCTTTCATTGATTCGATAAACACCAATAATCCGGCGATCAATGCGCCTCGTTTAATCAAAGGTAAATGAACACGACGTAACATCTGGTTGGTATTGCAGCCCATTGTTTTAGATGCCATATCCAATGAAGGAGAAACTTTACTCAAGCTGCTTTCAATGCTGCCAATTGCAACCGCTGAAAAACGCACGACCATGGCAAAGATAAGTGCAAACATAGAACCAGAGAAGATCAAACCTGGTCCTGTCCATTCCATCACTTTTGCAATGTCGTTGACTAAATGATCCATAAACAAAACTGGGACCATCACACCAATGGCTAACACGGTGCCTGGAACGGCATAGCCCATAGAAGCGATACGCATATAAGCCTGATTTTTCTTACTTGGGCTAACACGTTGATTGAAGTTCACAATCAAAGCAATAACGACACCAATAATTGCAGCAACTACCGAAACATAAAGGCTATTAACGGCATACTCTCTAAATTCAGGGGTCCAGCTTTGAGCAAAATATTTGTAGGCATAAATCATTAACTGGGCAAGAGGGAACAAGAATGCGACACACACCAACCCCCAGCACCAAAACAATGCTAACCACTTCTTCCAACCGGAAAGGTCGTAACGAAAATCTTCACGACTACTGAATTGATTCTGGAATAATTTCTGTTTGCGACGGCTGTATCGCTCTGAACTCAATAGTAGGATCACAATAACCAGCATGATCGCCGATATTTTCGCAGCAGCCGTTAAGCTTGAGTAACCTAACCAAGTATCGTAAACCGCAGTCGTTAAGGTATTGACTGCAAAGTAACTTACGGTACCAAAGTCACCAATGGTTTCCATTGCAACCAGTGATAGCCCGACCGCCATTGATGGACGAACAAGCGGCAAGGAAATACGACGAAAGCTTTCCCAAGGTGAACACTTTAACAACCGAGCGGATTGCAATAAGGAGACGTTTTGCTCCATAAAAGCCGCGCGGCATAGCAAATAAACATAGGGGTAGAGAACAAGTGACAGAACAAAAATAGCTCCGAACAAGGTTCTAATGTCTGGGAACCAGTACTCTCCGGGCCCCCAACCTGTTAAATCTCGTAGCAGAATTTGAACAGGACCTGCAAAGTCGAACCAATCGGTAAAGATATACCCGACAATATAGCCTGGCATTGCTAATGGCAGCACTAACGCCCACTGTAAAACGCGCTCTCCTGGAACACGGCACATTGCCATAATCCAAGCTGACGGAATACCAAAAGCCAAAGACAGGAATAAGGTTCCTATGACTAAAACCACCGTATTATAAGTATAGGTGGGCATTACTGTGGACATAAGATGAGAAAATAGCTCATCAGTTTCTCCAACAGCAGTCGTAAAAATCGCTAAAATCGGTAAAACCAGCAATACAGCAATGATGCAGCTACTGGTGTTCCATAAATAATTCTTTTCTTTCATCGCCTAACTACAACGAGGCTTAATGAAACACAAATGCATTTGCAAATACATCTCATATCCTTTTAATGGGGGGTTATTTATACCCATATACTGTAATGACTTCAAGGTGAGATGCTCATAACTCTGGGGATTAACGGGGAGCTTTGTATCAAAAAGTGATTTTCCAAAACAAAACAACCCCAAGTTACCGGAATGGCGACTTGAGGCTGTCATTTTACTTGGGCCGAAGCCTACAGTAAAAAATTATAGATCGAACTTGACTTCGTCTAGTAGCTTGATTGCAGCTGCGTGGTGGTCAGCAATCTGGTCTAGAGAAATTGTATCAGCTTTGAATTCCCCCCAAGAAGCAACAAGCTCTGAAGGTTTAACATCAGCTTTAACTGGGTATTCGTAGTTCACTTCTGCGTACATGCCTTGCGCCACGTCACCAGATAGGAATTCCATTAGCTTAACTGCGTTCTCTTTATTTGGAGAGAATTTAGCCATTGCCATACCAGAGATATTTACGTGAGTACCTGTTGTCTCTTGGTTAGGGAAGTTAAGGTAAACAGCGTCAGCCCAAGCTTTTTGCTCTTTATCGTTAACCATCTTACCTAGGTAGTAGCTGTTACCAAGAGAAACGTCACATAGACCTTCTTTGATCGCTTTAACTTGTGCACGGTCATTACCTTGAGGCTTACGTGCTAGGTTTGCTTTTACGCCTTCTAGCCATTCTTTCGTTTCAGCTTCACCTTTGTGAGCAATCATCGAAGATACTAGAGAAACGTTGTATGGGTGCTTACCACTACGTGTACAGATTTTACCTTTGAATTCTGGCTTAGCTAGATCAGCGTAAGTGAAATCTTCACCTAGACGACCAACACGGTCACGAGAAGAGTAAACGCTACGTGTACGAGTTGTTAGAGCGAACCACTCGTTAGCTGTGTCTTGGTACTGAGCTGGGATATTCTTTTCTAGAACATCACTTTCTACAGCTTGAACTAAACCTTTTTCAGTTAGCTCAGATAGACGGCTGATATCAACAGTTAATACCACATCTGCTGGGCTGTATTCGCCCTCTTGAGCTAGCTTCTCTGCTAAACCTTTCTTAGCAAACTTAACATTCACCTCGATGCCTGTCTCTTTTGTGAACTCATCAAACATAGGTTCAACAAGGAAAGGTTGACGGTAAGAGTATACGTTTACTTCTTCAGCAGCGATTGCAGCCGTTGGTGCGATTGCGCTACATGCTAGAGCTGAAAGAGTTAGCAATTTTTTCATTGGTAAAGTCCTTTATATCGAAATGATAATCTATATCAGTTGCGTTATTATATTTATTAAAATATTAATTTCAATGATAGAGCACAAAAAAACCTGCTCATGAGAGCAGGTTTCAAGTGGGTAATATGTAAATATTTGTAAATTATGGATTAATACATAATGTTCTATTTTACAGACACAAACTCTGGATAGGCGCCGACACCACAATCGTGCATGTCCATACCTTCAAGTTCTTCATCTTCAGTTACTCGGATACCGATTGTTGCTTTAAGCACTGCCCATACCGCTAGGCTAGCACCGAATACCCATGCAAAGATTACTGCTGCACCCAATAGTTGAGCACCAAACGTTGCATCAGCATTGCTTAGTGGCACAGCCATTAGACCGAAGAAACCACACACACCGTGTACCGATATAGCACCTACTGGATCATCAATCTTAGCTTTGTCTAGAGCGATGATGCTGAATACAACCAATGCACCAGATACCGAACCAATCGCTACAGCAAATAAAGGTGATGGTGATAAAGGATCGGCAGTGATTGCTACTAGGCCAGCTAACGCGCCGTTAAGAATCATTGTTAGGTCAGCTTTACCCCAAGTCGTTTTACATACTAGTAGTGCTGCGATAGCACCTGCTGCTGCTGCTGCGTTGGTGTTAAGGAAGATTTGGCCAACCGCTGTCGCGTTCTCAAAGTCAGAAACCATAAGTTGAGAACCACCGTTGAAACCGAACCAACCAAACCAAAGGATAAATGTACCTAGCGTTGCCAGTGGCATGTTTGAACCTGGAATCGGGTAGATCTCACCGTTCTTACCATATTTACCTTTACGAGCACCCAGCAGAAGAACACCCGCTAAGGCTGCTGAAGCACCAGCCATATGTACGATACCTGAACCAGCAAAGTCACTGAAGCCGGCTTCTGATAGGAAACCACCGCCCCAAGTCCAGTAACCTTCCATTGGGTAGATGAATGCTGTTAGCACGACAGAGAAGATAAGGAATGACCAAAGTTTCATTCGCTCAGCAACCGCGCCAGATACCACAGACATTGCTGTTGCAACGAAAACGACTTGGAAGAAGAAGTCTGATTCTAATGAGTGGTCTGCACCTTCACCTTGAGTACCAATCAGAGTACCAAATGACGGTAACCAGCCACCTTCGCCGTTATCGACATACATAATGTTGTAACCAACGACTAAGAAAGTCGTACAAGCAATCGCGTACAAACAAATGTTCTTAGTTAAAATTTCTGTGGTGTTCTTTGAACGAACTAGACCAGCTTCAAGCATTGCGAAGCCTGCAGCCATCCACATGACCAACGCACCTGATATGAGGAAGAAAAAAGTGTCTAGTGCGTAACGTAGTTCCGTTACTGTTGTTGTAAGTTCCATATTAAAGTCTCCAGTCCTTGTAATTCTTTAAAGTGCTTCAGCATCCATTTCACCAGTACGAATTCGTACGGCTTGGCTTAGGTCATACACAAAAATTTTGCCATCGCCGATTTTTCCGGTGTGCGCCGCTTGGCTAATCGCTTCAACAACTCGGTCAACATTTTCAGCTTGGGTTGCAATCTCTAGCTTTACCTTGGGTAGGAAGTCCACCTGGTACTCTGCACCACGATACAATTCAGTGTGCCCCTTCTGACGACCAAAGCCTTTCACTTCAGAAACCGTCATACCTTCAATACCCACATCAGAGAGCGCTTCGCGTACATCGTCTAATTTGAATGGCTTTACAATGGCATTTATTAATTTCATATTCTTTCCTTAAATTCTTCACTTAATCCGTTAATACTCTTATTACAATCCAAGTAGCGTGCCATAAATTTAAGTTGTTGATTTTAAATAAAATAGAAACAATACCGTTTTAGAAACGAAAAAGGCCGCACCAATGTGGTGCGGCCTTTTCACTATCTTAATGCGTTGCACTGTCGTTGCTCTAGTTTTGGGCAACGAAACTTTCACGATGCAAAATCATTAGCAACTAGTAACCTAAAAAATCAATCCAACGTTCAATGAGCAACTCGAAATCGTCAATTCCGCAGCTTGCTTCGCTTTCACAATTATAGAAATCGAACTCACTGCCCTCTTCCATCTCTTGTTCGTGCCCTAGCACATTTTCTTGAATCGTTACGTCGTCTTCATTGATCGCTAGGCTGATCTCTTTGCCTAGTAGCGTCACTTCATTGCTCAGATCTTGTCGAGATTGCTCAATCAACGCCATCACATGATCCAATTTCTGCTTATCTTTCCCGATCTCTTCTTGAAGCCAGCGGCCAACAATTTCATGACCCATGCTGCACTTTACATAGTACTCGCCCATTAAAGTGTTTCGTGTAAATTCAAATTCCATAAAGGCTCCGCGCACTAATGACAGATAGGGTAAAAAATGAGGCGAGAGTATATAGCGAAGTCATCAAGAGATCGAGTCGCTCGTAAACTAACATTCAGACATAAAAAAACGCCTACCGAAGTAGACGCTCTATCATTTGGGTTCCTCTAAATAGTTGGAGTTGCAGCTAGGCGACAAGTACGTTCATCCCTATGAGCATAGAAGCTCTATGTAATTAGGGTGAACGTACGCAGTCAACAACGCTGCAGCTGCAAATAGAACGAGGAACTAAGCTGGTTCTTGGAAGATAACCGTGTCTGCTTTGTCCGTGTACTGACCCATTTTATGGAAGTTCAGGTAACGGTAAGTATCGGCAGCGGTTGCATTGATCTTCTCAGCGTACGCTAAGTACTCTTCTTTAGTTGGGATACGACCAAGAATCGCACCAACTGCAGAAAGCTCCGCAGAAGCTAGATAAACGTTCGCACCATTACCCAAACGGTTCGGGAAGTTACGAGTAGACGTCGACATTACTGTCGAAGCGTCAGCAACACGCGCTTGGTTACCCATACATAATGAACAACCCGGAGTTTCAATACGAACCCCAGCACGACCGAAGATGCCGTAGTAGCCTTCTTCTGTCAGTTGGTCTTTATCCATCTTAGTTGGCGGAGCAACCCATAGGCGAGTATTCAAAGAGCCATTAAACTCTTCTAGCATCTTACCTGCAGCACGGAAGTGACCGATGTTGGTCATACAAGAACCGATGAACACTTCTTGAATCTCAGTGCCTTGAACGTCAGAAAGAAGACGAGCATCATCTGGATCGTTTGGCGCACATAGGATTGGTTGATCGATGTCAGCAAGATCAATCTCGATAACGTGCGCGTATTCCGCATCTGAATCAGCAGATAGCAACTCAGGGTTCGCTAACCACTCTTCCATTGCCGTGATACGACGCTCAATCGTACGAACATCACCATAACCTTCAGCAATCATCCACTTAAGCATAACGATATTCGAGTTCAGGTACTCATCGATAGACTCTTGAGACAGCTTAACCGTACAGCCCGCTGCAGAGCGCTCAGCAGATGCATCTGAAAGTTCAAATGCTTGCTCAACAGATAGGTGCTCAACACCTTCAATTTCTAGTACACGACCAGAGAACTCATTGATCTTTCCTGCTTTCTCTACCGTTAGTAGACCTTGCTTGATACCGTAAAGCGGAATTGCATGTACTAGGTCACGTAGTGTGATACCCGGTTGCATTTCGCCTTTAAAGCGAACCAAGATAGATTCAGGCATATCAAGAGGCATAACGCCTGTTGCCGCAGCAAATGCTACCAAACCAGAACCAGCAGGGAATGAAATACCTAGAGGGAAACGAGTATGCGAGTCACCACCTGTACCTACAGTATCAGGAAGAAGCATACGGTTTAACCATGAGTGGATAACACCATCACCCGGACGAAGTGAAACACCTGCACGGTTCATGATGAAATCAGGCAGTGTATGGTGAGTGTTTACATCAACTGGTTTCGGGTATGCAGATGTGTGACAGAAAGACTGCATCACAAGATCCGCAGAGAAGCCAAGACAAGCCAGATCTTTCAGCTCATCACGCGTCATAGGACCCGTAGTATCTTGAGAACCCACTGTCGTCATTTTAGGTTCGCAGTACTGACCCGCACGCACACCTTCAACGCCACACGCTTTACCTACCATCTTCTGAGCTAATGTGTAGCCTTTATCAGAAGCAGAAGGATCGATTGGTTTAGCAAACAGATCGGTTTCAGCTAGGCCTAGAGCATCACGAGCACGACCCGTTAGGCCACGACCAATGATCAGTGGAATACGGCCACCAGCACGCACTTCATCAAGAAGTACTTTGCTTAGCTCAAAGTTTGAAATCACAGAACCGTTCTTGTGAACAACACCTTCGTACGGGTAGATATCAATGACATCGCCCATGTTCATGTCTTGTACGTTCAGTTCAATGGGTAGTGCGCCTGAATCTTCCATTGTGTTGTAGAAGATTGGTGCAATTTTACCACCCAGACAAACACCGCCAGTACGCTTGTTTGGTACGAATGGGATATCTTCACCCATAAACCAAAGTACTGAGTTTGTTGCCGATTTACGTGAAGAACCTGTACCAACAACATCACCAACGTAAGCCAGTGGAATGCCGTCTTTTTGCATTTCTTCAATTTGATTGATTGGACCAACGCTACCCTGTTCATCAGGAGTAATGCCATCACGTTCCATCTTCAGCATCGCTTTCGCGTGCACTGGGATATCAGGACGTGACCATGCATCAGGCGCTGGTGATAAGTCATCAGTGTTAGTTTCACCGGTAACTTTAAATACTTTAACGGTGATCTTTTCCGCTACTTTGTTTTTCGCTGTAAACCATTCAGCATCAGCCCAAGATTGAAGTACTTGTTGTGCTGAAGCATTACCTGCTTTCGCTTTATCTTCTACATCGTAAAACGCATCGAACATCAGTAGAGTATGAGACAGGGCTTTAACTGCGATTGGAGCAAGCTCAGCATCGTCTAACAGAGACACTAGAGACTCGATGTTGTAACCACCTTGCATAGTACCAAGCAGTTGTGCAGCTTTTGCTTTGCTTACTAGTGGAGAAGCTACTTCACCTTTAGTGATAGCCGTAAGGAAGCCAGCTTTTACGTAAGCAGCTTCATCTACACCCGGTGGAATGCGATTTTCTAGTAGGTCAAGAATGATTTCTTCTTCACCTTGAGGTGGATTCTTTAGAAGTTCAACTAGGCCAGCGACTTGCTCAGCATCTAGTGGTCTTGGGACAACTCCCTCGGCAGCACGTTCTTCGACGTGTTTACGGTAGGCTTCAAGCACGACTTTTTTCCTCTCATTGCGGTTCACTTCTTACCTTCATAATTATTAGTAAAATAAAGAAGCGAACATCCTTGGAAACTTGGCTCTCCATTGCCATTTTTGTCATTCAATTTGTATTGATGAGCGGCATCATAGAGGCCAAACTGTGGGCGGTAGAATAGCAAATTTAACGTTAAATTAAAATCTTATCATTTTGACCAACATAGCAAGTTAAGACGAAAGTCCCACTATTTTTGCCTATTTACGCAGTTAAACGGTGACTCTACGCATGATTATTTGTAGGAAGTACCGACAATCAGATACACCGAATCAAAGTTATCTTCGGTTCGACCATAAGCTAATATGATCGGCCCGATGGGTGAGTCGACACCCGCAAAAACAGAGCCTGCAGTATACATTGGAGCTTCATCCAGTTTTAAGTCATTGTTCGACCAAACACCACCATGTTCAATAGAGGCACCCACGTAGAACGGTGATTCAAAGAGGCCGAAGTCATTTTCAAACCACTTATAACGGTAGATCAAACTGGTGTAAGCTAAGTTCTGACCGATCAAACTATTTCTTGGAATACCGGATAGATTGAGGAACCCTCCTAACTCTTTCGGATCAATCGGAAAGACTGAGTTTTTACTTTCTACGATGCCGTAATCAACCTTTGCTACTAAAGTATGCTTTTCAATGCTTTGTGCTGCCATAAAATTGGCCGAAAGTTCAAAGACTGTATCACTCTCAGAAGAGAAATCTGAACCACCATTAGAGCTCTCATTCTCAAAATCGTCATGAGAGATAAGGTATTCTAAATCGACAAAATAACCTTCGGTAGGAAGACTGAAGTTATCCAAAGTATCCAATCTATAACTGGCAAAGGCACCAATACGTTTATAGCCACCACTTCCTAGTGAAGGTAATGATGCCACCTCAATACTGCCATCGGTATAACGTGCACCAAATTTCAGCTCTTGCCACAATGTCGGTTGATAGCCCAATGCAAATTCACTCAGATACTCTTGATAAGACATTGGTAAGTAGTCTTTGGTTGCATCCAGTGTAGGTTCTCCAATCTCGCCGATTCCTGCTGGCAGGTTTCGATTCTGGTTGCTGTAAGCAATAGACACAGATGTGAACAACTTTTGACTCGAAAAGAATGGTGAGAAGAGTTCCGCCTCAATGCGTTTGTCCGTTCCCATCTCGATATTAGTTCTTAGCTCTGCACCATGCTTATTAATATCGGTAAAGTTGGCAGAGACACCGAGCGAGTACTGGCTGGTTGTAGAGAAATCATCTTCAAGAAAGAATCGAAAATTGAGGTAGTTTGGACCCCAAGATTTTTCGTTCACATCGACCAGCAGTTGATCCTCACCATCAACATTTTCAAATTCATAAGTAACCAACTCGAACCGATCTAAGGCATAAAGATCTTTCACTTTAGATTCGATTTCACTGGTTTTAATAACCTGACCAGAATCGAGGTTTAAACGATTTTCGATTAACTTATCTGAATAGTGGGTGTTGTTGTTAATAATAACTCTATCAACGACAGTCTGGTCGCCATGTTTTAGCTGCTTTCGAGCTTGCTGTTTCTGATCAATATACTTTTGATAGTCTGCGTTAGAGAGCGCCAACTTAGAAAGCTGCTCCGTATACTGCCTTGTTGCTTCGTATCCAGCATGATAAGCCGTCGGCATTTTATCGAACTCGGTGGTCTCCATTTGCCCAACATCAGGACGTAGGAAAAAATCATCGTCTGTTAACGTCGCGGCTTGCTCTTGAGTGCTGCGTTGAACAAGGTAATTAGAGAGTTGGTCTGCTGCGGCTAAAAAGTTAGTGAAGTCTTCTTTGCTTTTGTAGTTAGTACTGATATCAATCGCAATAACTATGTCAGCACCCATCGCTCTAGCAACATCAACAGGCATGTTATTGGTGACACCACCATCGACCAACATTCGCCCATCAACTTCATAAGGAGGAAGTGCTCCAGGTACTGACATACTCGCCATCATCGCATCAACAAGGTGACCATGATCGATCACGACTTCTTCAAGGTCGATAATATCGGTTGCGACAGAGCGATATGGAATAGCGAGGCTGTCGAAAGAATCGAGGGGAGATAAATTACCAGTGGTCTCGCGCAGAATACGCAACATATTCTGACCTTGAACCACACCTTTTCTGGCTTTGATTTCGCCCCAACCTAAACCGAGATCGGTATTCAGTTGATAACGGTCTTCATATTCTTTGTCTCGCACACGGCGATCACTACGGTTAACGCGATCGCGATAACCACGATTCCAATCAACCGTATAAATAAAGCTCTCGATCTCATCAGCGCTCATCCCTGTCGCATAAAGACCACCAACGTATGCACCCATGCTGGTACCGGTAATGTAATCAACCGGAATTTGCATCTCTTCTAGGGCTTTAAGCACACCGATGTGAGCTGCACCTTTTGCCCCACCACCAGCAAGAACGACAGCAACGGTTGGCCTTTTATGAGCTTGTTTAAGTTCAACATGTTCTGATGAATCAACCTGTGCTGCAGTAGCGGCAAACAGTTGAAAACTGATCACAGTACCGACAATACCCAAGCTACTCACTAACCAACGAGAAATCATTATCTAAACTATCCTTGTCATTCTTTTCTGTTATGACTTTACCACTGAAAAAGCTTCTTTAGCCACTGTTTTGGTTGACTTTCACAGCCCTTTTTAATGCTGCCACTTTCATCCCAGACCGGCAATTTGACTGTACCACCACAGTCAAACTCTAACGCCCCTTCAGAAGTTCGAGTAAAGCTAGCGGTCGCAATTCCTGTTGGCCAAGGCAGTAATAGTTGTTCAGGCGTTCTTTGCTTCAGATAATCGGCATAGACACGCAACGCACCGCTAGAACCGGTTAGTTTAGTCGGTTTATTATCATCTCGGCCTAACCAAATCGTCGTGACTTCACGACCATCAACACCAACAAACCAACTGTCTCGACTGTCATTACTTGTGCCCGTTTTACCAGCTAACCCAGCCCATGCAAACTGACCTTGTAAGAAACGACCTGTACCTTCCGATACACCCCGCTTCATCGCATAGGTTGTTAACCAAGCTGCCTGCTGGTCAACGCTTTGCGATACACGAGGAATCGATTGATACAGAACTTCGCCATCATTATCAACAACAGAACGAAGTGCAGACAAAGGCGCAATGCGACCAGAGTTGGTAATGGTTTGGTACATCTGAGCAACTTGGAACGGAGTCAGTGAGAACGAACCCAAAAACATCGACGGTACTGGGCGAATCTCATTTTTATCGACACCCAGCTTACCAATGGTGTCCGAGACGCTATCAATGCCTAACTGCATGCCTAAACGAACGGTAGGTACGTTATAAGACTTAGAAAGCGCCACATACAAGGGCACATCGCCACGGAACTTACGATCGAAGTTTCTTGGGCTCCATACGCTGCCCTTACTGCCTTTCAAGCTCAGTGGGGTGTCCTTCAATGTTGTCGCCAACGTATACTTCTGAGGTTGTTCCAATGCGGTTAAGTAGATGGCAGGCTTAACCAAAGAACCAATAGGGCGACTCGCATTCAAAGCACGGTTAAAACCATCGTAACCGGTACGTTTACCGCCGACCATCGCTCGAATTTCACCAGTATTGCGATCCACGGCAATAGCTGCGGCTTCCAGTTTGTTACCTGCCGTTTTCGATAAATCAGGCACTTTACGAGCAATCGACTTTTCTAACTTGTCTTGGGAAACGGGATCCAGAGAGGTAAAGACTCGAATCCCTTTTTTCGCTTCAAATCGATCGCCTACATACTTCTTAAGCTCAATGTTTACTTGCTGGAAGTAAGCTGGCTGACGACTAGCAATACGTGGGTTGTCTTGAATATCCAAATCACGACTCGCCGCTTCTTCGTATTGTCGCGGAGTTAATATGTCTTGCTGCATCAATAAGCGAAGAACCAGATCGCGTCGAGTCTTAGCACGCTCAGGGTAACGAACCGGATTGTAATACGACGGTCCTTTCACCATACCCACCAGCAATGCTAGTTGATCGATGCGGAGCTCTTGAATAGGTTGACCGAAATACAAACGAGACGCTAAACCGAAGCCATGAATCGCTTGCCCACCATTTTGCCCAAGGTAAACCTCGTTTAAGTAAGCCTCTAGAATACGGTCTTTGCTGTAACGATGGTCCAAGATAAGCGCAATGTAGGCTTCACGAACCTTACGCCACAATGTACGCTCACTGGACAGGAATAGGTTTTTTGCCAACTGTTGTGTCAGCGTGCTACCGCCCTGTACCGTTCGCCCAGCTTTGACGTTAACGACCATTGCACGAGCGATTGCTAATGGCGATACCCCATCGTGTTGATAGAAGCTTCGGTCTTCAGTTGCTAATAAGGCATCAACCATCACTTCTGGGAACTGATTACGTTTTAAGAACAGGCGTTGCTCATCGTTACTTTTTTCAAGCATACCGAGCATTTTCGGTTCAACACGTAGATAGCCCATGTCGCCTTTCTTCTCTAGCGACTGTATACGAGTTAACTCGTTACCGTTGAAATGCAGCATCACATGACGATCCGCTTCCGGTCCATCGACAAACTCGAACGGACGACGAATCATTTCAATCTTGGTTGAAGAAGAAGAGTACTCACCTGGGTGACGAGGAGAATTCACTTTACGGTAATTAAGTACATCCAGTTCATTCTTAACCTGTACCAAACTCACCGCAGTCCCCGGAGACAGATCCAACACACGAGCATAAACAACGGTTGGCAGATCAAAAAGCTGACCTTCAAAACGCTGCTTAACCACTGAATCCAGATAAATACCGACGAACAACAGCAATGCGGCAAGTGCTAAGCCAGCTTTCCAAGAAATGCCCCACAGAATCTTCAACCAACCTCTCTTACCAGACGGCTTAGCCTTAGGTTTAGTCTTTTTCGCTGCTGCTCTTGGCTTTCTAGGCTTACCTTTCGTCGCTGGTGACTTCTTTGCTGGCGCTTTTTTAGGTGGTGCCTTTTTTGGCGTTAACATTTTGGTCATCATCGGTTCAACTGTCGTTTAGTTTTAGTGGTTGCTACATGATTAGCAGGGTCATCCGGCCAAGGATGTTTTGGGTAACGGCCTTTCATCTCTTTTTGTACTTCTTTGTACGCGCCAGCCCAAAAGCCGGCTAAATCCTGAGTAATTTGCAGTGGTCGTTGCGCAGGAGAAAGCAACTCAAGCACCACCTTTTTACGCCCTTGGGCAATCAAGGGTGAATCTTGCTCACCAAAGACTTCCTGCATTCGAACAGAGATCATTGGCTCAGATTGATATTGGTATCGAATCGACTTCTTACTGCCCGTTGGCATCAGGTAATTAGTCGGTAGCCATTGATCTATTTCTTTATTCAGAGGCCAGCCAAGATAAGCCGACAGTGCTTGTTCAATCGATACATTCGACAGCCCTTTGGCTGACTTAATACCATTCAGATAGGGTGATAGCCACTCATCAAGATGCTCAATCAAACTCGCGTCATCCATCGCTGGCCAATCATGCTCTGGCATCCAAAGCTGTGCGCAGCGTACACGCTCAACGAGCTGTTTAGCTGAAGACGTCCAATGTAAACGCTCCAGTCCGCAGCGAGCGATATAATTCAGTAGCGCTTGGCTCGCCTGATTCGCATCGGGTTCTGGTAAAGCTTTGGTGCTGATAATCAACTTCCCCAAAGACACTCGCTGCTCTGCCACTAAGCGACCACGTTTCTCATCCCAATCGGCGTAATCGGAACACAAAAACAGTTTTGGAAATTCAACTTCTAGCTGCGCAATATCAACCGCGGTAGCTAAGAAAACTTGACTGGCTCGCCCTGTGCTGCGCATCAAATCAATCACGACGATATAGTCATTATTCGCCAATGGATCATCATCACGAACTTCAGCACCGTGACCATTCGCCAGAAGAAAAGCACTGCTGCTCGCACTTCTCGCTTGTGCAATTCGGTCTGGGAATGCAAAACAAAGCACTAATGGTAGCAATGATTCGTCAACTTGTGACAAATCTAAGTGATGATTGAGTTTGCTGGCGAGACTTTTCGCTCGCTGCATCACCACGCTATTTTTTGAGTGTTTTCTTTGCTTCAGTCGATGCAACGAATGCTGAATATCCGTCACATTGCGCTCTGGCTCTTCAAGTAAAGCGGCAGCAACAATCGCGACATTCAACAAGGCTGGACTGTTTTGCTGAGCTTTGATCAGCATACTAGCGATACGCGGCTCAATGCCTAGGCGCTGGGCTTGCTTACCGAGCGGAGTGAACTGCCCATTAGCGTCTAACAGTTCCAGGTTTTGTAAGAGTTGCTTACCTTGTTCTGTTGAAGCTTTTGGTGGAACGTCTAACCATTGCAGTTCATCAGCACTCGCAGCGCCCCATTGCGTCAATTCAGACACCAACGAAGACAAATCAGAATGAAGAATTTCAGGTTCTGGTACAGCAGGTTGCTGCATAAGCTGAGTTTCGCTGTACAAGCGAACACATAAGCCTTCTTCGATTCGCCCAGCACGACCCGCTCTTTGCTCAGCAGAAGACTGCGAAATTTTCACTTGTTCAAGCTTGGTAATACCGGTTTTCAAATCAAACTTTGCAACTCGTTCTAACCCCGAATCAACCACTAAACGAATCCCCTCAATCGTCAAAGAAGTTTCCGCAATGTTAGTGGCTATTACCACTTTTCGACGCCCTTTCACCGATGGCGCGATCGCTCTCTGCTGCTGTTCAAAACTCAATTGGCCATACAACGGACACACGTCAATATCACTGACAAGTTGCCCAAGTTGTGATTCCACTTGTTTTATCGCCGAGACACCCGGTAAGAAAGCCAAAAGTGAACCCGATTCTTTCTCCATCAGAGAACGAATCACGTTGGCCATCTTAGGTGCTAAATATTCATTCGAGCCTAATGGCTGATAGCGGAAGTCGACAGGGAAAGTTCGGCCTTGCGATTCAACATACTTGGCATCAGGTAACAAAGATTGCAGAGCGTGTTGATCTAAGGTTGCCGACATCACCACCACTTTTAGATCGTCACGCAGCGCATCTTGGATCTCCAAGCTAAACGCCAATGCAGTATCTGCGTGAATGCTGCGTTCATGAAATTCATCAAAGATCACCATATCAACCCCAGTCAATTCAGGGTCGGTTTGGATCATTCTCGTCATGATCCCTTCAGTCACGATTTCCAAGCGAGTCGCACTACTGGTTTTAGATTCACCACGAACCCTAAAACCTATGCTCTCTCCCACTTTCTCTCCTAGTTGGCTCGCTAAGTAAGTAGCAATATTCCTTGCAGCCAAACGCCTTGGTTCAAGCATAATGATTTTGCCTTGAACGGCATTAGTTTTAACCAACTGTAAAGGGAAGAATGTTGACTTACCGGCACCGGGAGCGGCCTTTAGAATAAGTTGAGTGTGTGTTTGTACGCCAGCGAGCAGATCTGGCATCACAGCTTCTATGGGCAGTTGTGGCAATGGGTGAACCTTGTGGTGTAATGTTGGCAACATTGTACATAAAAACCTACCTCTCTAAATAAGTAATATGCACTTCAATCCTCCATTAGAGCCAGCGACTCTTATTAAACGCTATAAACGCTTTCTCACTGACATCCAACTTCCAGACGGCAGCGAGCGTACTATCCACTGCGCTAACACCGGAGCGATGACAGGATGTGCGACTCCTGGCAATACGGTGTGGTACTCAACGTCAGACAATGCAAAAAGAAAGTACCCAAACAGCTGGGAGATCTCAGAAACAGACAAAGGTCACCGTATTTGTGTAAATACTGCGCGGGCAAACCAGCTAGCGGTGGAAGCAATTGAAAATGGGACTATAGTTGAACTCTTAGGTTATAACGCGTTACGAACCGAAGTGAAATATGGCAGTGAGAATAGTCGCATTGATATTCTGCTTGAAGATAACGAAAAGCCGCCTTGCTATATCGAAGTAAAAAGCGTCACTTTGCTCGACGAACAAGTGTCAACTAAGCGACAAATATCAACTAAACAACAAGCGTCGACCGAAGGACAAGGTTTTTTCCCTGATGCAGTGACAACTAGAGGCCAAAAACATCTGCGAGAACTCACAGAAATGGTCGAATCTGGAAGTAGAGCCGTACTTTTATTCACTGTTTTACATTCAGGCATTGAAAAAGTGTCTGCGGCACACCATATAGACGCCAAATATTCGTTATTACTAAAACAAGCACAAGACGCTGGAGTTGAAGTGCTTTGCTATAAAGCAGAGCTCAGCAGTACTCAAATACAACTAAAACAAGCCGTTGAATTTATCAATAGCTAAGCAAAAATGCTGAACTATTCACATTGATTGCAAGTTTTAACAAGAGTATTTGCCACCATTCGTTCTTTCTGCTATAGATACCCGCCTTAAAATTAGCTGCTTTGCAGTTGACTAGGTGTAAATAGGAGATGCTGTATGCCAGAATCTAAGAAAAAAGCGCTAGGCATCCTAGCCATCGCAGGTGTTGAACCGTACCAAGCAAAGACAGGTGAAGAGTACATGTCACCTGAGCAAACGGAACATTTTACAAAAATTTTATCAGCTTGGCGCAACCAGCTCAGGGAAGAAGTTGATCGTACTGTGCACCACATGCAGGACGAAGCAGCGAATTTTCCAGATCCTGTTGACCGAGCTTCTCAAGAAGAAGAATTCAGCCTAGAGTTACGTAACCGTGACCGTGAGCGCCGTCTTATCAAGAAAATTGAGAAGACACTAGATAAGATCGAAGAAGACGATTTCGGCTTCTGCGACTCTTGCGGTGTCGAGATTGGTATTCGTCGTCTTGAAGCTCGTCCAACTGCTGACCTTTGTATTGACTGTAAAACACTTGCAGAGATCAAAGAGAAACAGATGCAAGGTTAATTCTTGCGGATGTAAAGAAAGGGAGCTTTGGCTCCCTTTTTTGTTTGTTTTAAAAAGTGGTTTATATCGTTGTTGATAGCGATAAACTAATCACCAAACGTCTTAAGAATCGGCTACTGCGGTACCATCAAGATTAGGTTTCTCACTCATGAATTATATCGGACGCTTTGCACCATCACCGTCAGGTCCTCTTCATTTTGGCTCACTGGTTGCTGCTCTTGGTAGCTACTTTCAAGCGAAATCTAACCAAGGACAATGGTTAGTTCGTATGGAAGACCTCGATCCGCCAAGAGAAATGGCTGGCGCTGCAGACCTCATTCTTAAGACGCTTGAGGCTTACCACCTGTATTGGGACGGTGAAGTCGTTTATCAAAGCCAGCGTCATGACCTATATCAAGCTCAAATTGATCAATGGGTCACTGACAATCAGGCCTACTACTGTCAATGTACCCGTAAGCAAATAAAGTCCTTGGGTGGGTTTTATAGTGGCCACTGCCGGGACAAAGGTTTGGTTGATTCAGGCGAACAGGCGGTGCGCTTGTGTATGGACTTTCCCATCGAGTCCTTTGACGATGTTCGTCACGGCACGATTCAAATTCCCAAAGCATTGGCTGAAGAAGATTTTATTATCAAACGCAGAGATGGGTTGTTTGCCTATAACTTGGCAGTTGTCCTTGATGACATCGAACAAGGGGTAACAGAAGTCGTTAGAGGGGCAGATCTGATAGAACCAACAGGTCGACAAATCAGCTTGTATAAAACACTCAAACAAAAAACCGTCAGTTACTTGCACTTACCATTGGCAACCGATGGCTTGGGGAATAAACTGTCAAAACAGAATCATGCCACCGCGATAGATCTCGACAACCCAAAACCGACGTTAATCAATGCGATGCGATTCTTAGGTTTTGATATCCCGAATGCTCTTTTCGAAGCGTCAATGGATGAAGTTTTATTGTGGGGCTGCCAGCAATGGAACGTCACTCAGTTACCTGATAGTTTACAAAAAGAGCACAGTAATGAGTTCGAAACTAACGGCAAATCGCAATAACGATACATAAAAATACCCTAACAAATACCTGCGACTAAGCAGACGATGTTCTCAAATGGCTCGCGCTAAGCTATTATTAGCCGCAATTAAACTCTGCACTACCACTTTGGACTAAGAGAAAAACAAAGCTGGCGATACCTACTTTGTTATAAACTAATGAATACAAACGACAATACCCCAAGCGAACAACGCGGATTCCACGAATTAGCTCTGAATATTTATACTCGTCAAGAGCACAATATTTCACGCAAGCAGATCAGCGACAATGCACTTAAAGTGTTATATCGCCTGAATGGTGCGGGTTTTGACGCATTTCTAGTCGGTGGTGGTGTACGCGACATCTTATTAGGCTCTCAGCCAAAAGATTTTGATATCGCGACCAACGCAACGCCAGAGCAAATCAAGCACCTATTCAGAAACTGTCGCCTTATCGGTCGACGTTTTCGCTTGGCACATATCATGTTTGGTCGTGACATCATTGAAGTAGCAACTTTCCGTGGTCACCACCAAGAGCCATCGAAAAACGTTTCTGCGCAATCTGAAGAAGGTATGTTGCTACGCGATAACGTGTACGGCAATGTTGATGAAGATGCAGAACGTCGTGACTTCACAATCAATGCGATGTACTACAACATTGCAGACTACAGCATCCACGATTACGCGGGTGGGGTAGAAGATTTAGAAGATAAGCTGATCCGCCTGATTGGCGACCCAGAAACGCGTTACCGCGAAGACCCAGTACGCATGCTACGCGCAATGCGCTTCGCCGCTAAACTGGATTTTGATATTGAGGAAGATACAGCCGACCCAATTGAAGAGTTGGCACATCTTCTAAAAGATATCCCAGCAGCGCGCCTTTACGAAGAGTCTCTAAAATTACTGCAATCAGGTCACGGTTTAGAAACCTACCACTTGATGCGTGAGTACAACCTGTTCCAGCAGATATTCCCTTCCGTAGCGGAACACTTCACAGAAGGCTACGACTCACATACCGAGCAGATGCTTGATTTGGTACTCGACTCGACTGACCTTCGCATCGAAGATGGCAAGCGAGTAAACCCCGCGTTTATGTTTGCTGCAATGCTTTGGTACCCAATGAACAAGTTGGCAGATAAGCTTGTCGCTGAACAGGGTATGGCGCACTACGATGCGATCATGGAAGCAAGCAACATCATTCTTGATCGACAAGTAAAATCAATTGCGATTCCTCGTCGCCATACCGCAACCATTCGCGAAGTTTGGCAACTGCAACTACGACTGCCTCGCCGCAACGGTAAACGTGCCGTTCGCCTGATGGAACTCAACAAGTTCCGTGCTGGCTACGATTTCCTAGAAATGCGTGGCGAAATTGAAGGTGGCGAAACCAAAGAACTAGCAAAATGGTGGGAGCGTTATCAGACAGCAGGACGCAATATGCGTCAAGCGATGGCTAATGACGTAGCAGCACCATCAAAGTCGGGTCATCGCCGCCGTAAGACTTACAGGAACAAA
This sequence comes from Vibrio sp. 10N.237.312.B06, assembly GCF_041464685.1. NCBI lineage: Bacteria > Pseudomonadati > Pseudomonadota > Gammaproteobacteria > Vibrionales > Vibrionaceae > Vibrio > Vibrio sp. 10N.237.312.B06. The sequence goes on along the minus strand of NZ_JBFSPI010000002.1, from coordinate 41,851 downwards.
AAGAGTAAGCAATCAGAATGATAACGGCTTACATTGCGGTCGGCAGTAATCTTGCCGACCCCGTTAGCCAAGCAAACTTGGCGATCGAAACGCTAAAGAATCTTCCGCGAACAACGTTTGTTGCGACCTCACAGCTATATAGTAGCACTCCAATGGGGCCGCAAAACCAACCCGACTACATCAACGCGGTAGTAGCAATTAAAACAGAATTAACGCCAATTGAACTGCTTGATTGCACTCAAAAGATCGAGCAAGAACAAGGGCGCGTCCGTAAAGACGAGCGTTGGGGTCCAAGAACCTTGGATCTCGATATCGTGTTATACGGCAATGAGGTGATCGATTCAGAGCGCTTAACCGTTCCTCATTACGGAATGAAAGAAAGAGAGTTTGTGCTCTACCCGCTTGCTGAAATCGCACCAAGTTTACAACTCCCTGATGGGACTGAGCTGACAGAACTACTAAAAATAGTAGATAAGAACGGGCTCAATGTTTGGCAGCAATAGCCAAGCGCATTAAGGAAAATCAATGAAAAAAGTAACCATTAACGACCTAATCAAGTGCAAACAAGAAGGCCGTAAATTCGCGACGTCGACAGCTTATGATGCGAGCTTTGCTCAATTATTCGAAAGCCAAGATATGCCAGTTCTACTTGTCGGTGACTCACTTGGCATGGTTCTACAAGGTCGTAACGATACATTACCAGTAACCGTTGAAGATATTGCTTACCATACTCGCTCAGTACGTGCCGGTAGCCCAAACTGTCTTCTTATGGCTGACATGCCATTCATGAGTTACGCCACACCAGAGCAAGCCTGTGAGAACGCAGCAACCTTAATGCGCGCTGGTGCGAACATGGTGAAAATCGAAGGCGGAAGCTGGTTGATTGAAACTGTGAAGATGCTAACAGAACGTGCTGTACCAGTATGTGCACACTTAGGCTTAACGCCTCAATCGGTAAACATTTTTGGTGGTTACAAAGTTCAAGGCCGTGACAACGAGCAAGCCGATAAAATGGTTGCTGATGCGCTAGCACTACAAAATGCAGGTGCTCAAATCGTTCTTCTTGAATGTGTACCAGCTTCATTAGCAAAAAGAATTACAGAAGCTTGTGACGTACCAGTTATCGGTATCGGCGCAGGTAATGTTACTGATGGTCAGATCTTGGTTATGCATGACATGTTCGGTATTTCTGCGAACTACATGCCGAAATTCTCTAAGAATTTCCTAGCTGAAACAGGTGATATGCGTAAAGCCGTTGCTCTATACAAAGAAGAAGTAGAGAGCGCACGTTTCCCTGATGATGCTCATACAATCGCTTAGGAGTAACTATGCAAACTTTTGCTGAAATAGCGGCTCTTCGTGAGCAGATTAAACAGTTTAAGCGTGATGGACGTACGGTTGCTTTTGTCCCAACAATGGGAAACCTACATGAAGGTCACCTAACTCTGGTCAAGAAAGCTCGTGAACTGGCTGACATTGTTGTTGTAAGCATTTTTGTTAACCCAATGCAGTTTGATCGCGCCGACGACCTAAATAACTACCCTCGTACGTTAGAAGCCGATTTAAACAAACTAACAGGCGAAGGTGTTGAGTTAGTCTTTACGCCAACACCAGAGGTTATGTACCCAGATGGATTGGACAAACAGACGTTTGTTGAAGTCCCGGGTATATCTCATATGCTTGAAGGTGCCTCTCGCCCAGGTCACTTCCGCGGTGTATCAACAATTGTCACGAAACTGTTTAATATCGTTCAGCCAGACTTTGCATGCTTCGGTGAGAAAGATTTCCAACAACTTGCTGTGATTCGCCAGATGACAACTGACTTAGCGCTAGACATTGAGATTGTGGGCGTAGCGACTGTTCGTGAAATGGATGGTTTAGCAATGAGCTCTCGCAATAGCAACCTAACGATTGACGAACGTCAGCGAGCTCCAGTTCTAGCGCGCACTATGCGTTGGATCAGCAGTGCTATTCGTGGTGGTCGTGATGATTACGCGTCTGTCATTGAAGATGCAACAGACCAACTGCGCGCAGCAGACCTGCAACCGGATGAAATATTCATTTGTGATGTGAAAACGTTACAAGCAATCACTTCAGAATCGACTCAAGCAGTGATTCTAATGTCGGCTTTCCTAGGTAAGACTCGTCTTATCGACAACCAAGTTTTAGATTTGGTCTCGGAAACGAAAGAAGAAGTGAAAGAAGAAACTGCTGAGTAATCGCTTTCTTCTCTTTACGTAAACCAGGTTCTACCGCAAAGCACAAATGAAAAACATAAAAAAGGTCGATGTAATATCGACCTTTTTCTTTGCCTGCGATTCAGGATAATTAATAGTTCCTGGATAACTAATAGCTCCTGGATAACCAAAAGTTAACTACGTAAGCCGATCCCCTTTGTAACTAAGTAATGTGCAATGCCATACAGCACGACAATAAACACACCTAGTACGCCAAACGACGTCACAATACCCACATCAGACACACCCAAAAAGCCATATCTGAACGCGTTTACCATATACACGATAGGGTTCAACTTCGATACACCTTGCCAGAATTCAGGCAATAGACTGATCGAGTAGAAAACACCACCGAGATACGTCAGCGGCGTTAAAATGAAGGTTGGGATAATAGAAATATCATCAAACGTACGTGCGAATACCGCGTTGATCAAACCACCCAGAGCAAACACAACCGACGTGAGAAATACCGTCGCAATGATCACGCCCCAGTGGTCGACTTGAAGGTCAACAAAGAACAGCGATACAAAGGTGACGATAGTGCCCACTAACAAGCCACGCACCACGCCGCCCATTACGAAGCCGGCGATAATCACGTAGTTAGGAACAGGCGCTACAAGCAGCTCTTCAATGTTCTTCTGGAATTTGGCACTAAAGAACGATGAAGCAACGTTGGAATATGAGTTGGTGATCACCGACATCATGATCAGACCGGGCACAATGTATTCCATGTAGCTAAAGCCGTTCATTTCACCAATACGCGCACCAATCAGGTTACCGAAGATGATGAAGTAAAGCGTCATGGTAATCGCTGGCGGTACCAGAGTTTGCACCCAGATACGCGTGAAGCGATTGATCTCTTTGGTCAACAAGCTGCAGAAAGCGGTCCAATATAGGCTGTACATATTATTTATTCCCCTCACGGACGATACTCACAAATAGCTCTTCTAGGCGGTTTGCTTTGTTACGCATAGAGAGAACTTTTACCGGCTGCTCACTCAATTGATCAAAGATGGTATTCAAACCTCGATTCTTGTCGATTTCGATTTCTAGCGAGCCATTAACCATCACTTGGCTATTCACACCTTCAAGTTTAGGTTCAGTCGCCCCCTCTTCAAGATCAAGAATAAAGGTCTCGGCACTCAACTTACCCAACAGCGACTTCATTGTGGTGTTCTCAATCAACTCACCACGATTGATGATACCAATGTTACGACACAGCATTTCCGCTTCTTCTAGATAGTGCGTAGTCAAAATAATGGTGATGCCCTGCTTCTCGTTGATCTCCTTGAGGAATTCCCACATTGAACGACGCAATTCAATATCAACACCCGCCGTTGGTTCATCAAGAATCAACAAATGAGGCTCATGCATCAGTGCACGCGCGATCATCAAACGACGCTTCATACCACCAGATAAGTTACGCGCACGTTCGCCACGCTTTTCCCACAAATCGAGCTGAGATAAGTACTTTTTAGCGCGTTCTTTAGCAAGAGCTTTCGGTACACCGTAGTAACCGGCTTGTTGTAGCACGATCTGCTCAACCGTTTCGAACGGGTTAAAGTTAAACTCTTGCGGGACTAAACCTAAGTTCAACTTCGCTAGCTCCAGATCGGTATCAATGTCGTAGCCAAACACTTTCACCTTGCCTGACGTTTTATTAACCAGTGAAGAGATAACACCAATGGTGGTGGATTTACCCGCACCATTTGGGCCAAGTAGTGCGTAAAAGTCGCCTTTTTCTACTTGTAAACTCACGCCCTTAAGAGCCTCAAAGCCCCCTGCATAAGTTTTTCTTAGTTGCTCAATTTCTAATGCATACATAGAGATAGACTGCCATTTGCTATAGATAAGATGTTGATGGCCGAATTTGAGGAAGAGAGTAATGCTTAATACGAGCTAGCAGAAAACTAACTCAAACTTGTTTACTCGGCCATTTTGCAAACAAGTTTATCGTTGATTAACGATTAATACAAATACCGAGTGAGGCTTTCTTTCGAAAGCGAACAAGAATATTAGGTACGTAAAGAGCAATTCAGTGTTCAGTAAACATAAAAAATGCCGTTAAGTTATTAACTTAACGGCATTAATCACCAATACTATATTTGCCGTCTATAACTGATTCATGTGAAATTATTGCTGAAGATTAAACCGAGTCAAATTGATGTTCATCTCTATCAACATAGCTTGTTGCAGCTGTCAGGGCTTCATATCTGAATCGATAAGTATTGGATTCAGGTACAAGGTCAATCACATGGAATTTTTCTAATTGCTGACGAGTATTCTCATTAGGACACAATAAGTACACTTCACACTGCGCATCTAGGGCATCTTTAATCGCATTTTCTAGCGCTAAGCCAACGGTAACATCAATCATAGGCACATCAGTTAGGTCTAAGATCATCGCTTCATAATCAGAAATGCTCGAGTGTTGACGTGAGATCGCTTTTGAAACACTGAATATCATCGGCCCAGAAAGGTAGAAGAACAGCACTTTACCATTGGCACTATCCAGTAACTGACGTTCACTGTCAGTCAATGGGATATCGTCTTCATCATCGCCATCACTGATCGCCTTAACTTGTCTAGCTTGCTCTCGACTCAGCCTTTCAATGATCAGAATGTTTGAGATAAAAACGCCCAGCCCGACCGCAATAATTAGATCAACGAATACGGTTAATAACATCACACCGTACATGACACCCATGCCGGCATAACTCACCTTGTGTGCGCGCTGAATAAAACTCCAATCAAGGATGTTGAAACCGACATACATCGCGATACCAGCCAACACAGCCATAGGGATCGGTTCTGTTAAGCCTCCCGCAACCAATACCACTAGCGCAAGCACCAAAGCACGAATAACACCAGAAAGCGGAGAACGAGCCCCTACCTGAATGTTGGTCACGGTGCCCATGGTTGCGCCCGCACCGGGTAGCGCACCAAACAGACCAGAAATCATATTCGCAATGCCTTGGCCACGAAGTTCTTTGTCTGAATCATGCTCTTTACGAGTCAATGAATCTCCGATAACCGCAGTCAAAAGCGTATCAATACAACCAAGAGTACCTAGCACCAAAGCATCGATCACCATTGTGGTGAATTGCTCAGAACTGATAGTCGGAATAACAAGAGAAGGTAAGCCTGCGGGAATTTCACCAATACGGCGAATAGAGTCGGTATCAAAGATAATAACGGATAAGAGCGTTACAGCCACTAAAGCGACCAATTGAGCGGGCACATACTTACGATATTTAGCTGGAAAACCGAAAAGGATACCAAGCGTTAATCCCCCTAAAAACAGCTCGCTGACTTTCAGATTAGCTAGCGTATCAGGAAGTGCCGAAAGTGTGCCCATCACTCCGCCAGAAGGGGCTGCGTGCCCTAGCAAAGGAGAAAGTTGCAGAATGACAAGAATCACGCCGATACCGGACATAAAGCCAGATATCACGCTATATGGCATCAAAGTGACGTACTTTCCTAGCTTTAATGTACCGAGTAATATCTGAAAAGCACCCGCCATCATTACCACGGTAAAGGTCATTGCCATCCCGGTTTCAGGGTACTTGGCCACCATGCTGGTCATTACTGCCGTCATGATCACTGTCATCGGCCCGGTAGGCTCTGATATCAAGCTGCTTGAGCCACCAAACAATGCCGCAAATAGGCCCACCATGATGGCGCCCCAAAGGCCAGCTTCCGCGCCCGCACCAGAAGCGACACCAAATGCCAACGCTAAAGGCAATGAGATGATGGCTGTAGTTACACCGCCAAACATATCTCCTTTGAGATTGATATCCGTAAAACGACTTCCAAACAAAACACACCTTCCTGATGATGAAATGACAAACCTTATCACTTTAACAAATGTATCAACGGTTCAGAAAGTGTTAATTTAATCACACTATTCGTCTCTTATATTCGGATTATGCCTTTTACGCTAAGTTAATGATTTTAACGACTAGTACACGTCAGATGAGTACTATTTGACACAGTTTTTACAAGATTGAATTTGTAACATTGTGTATAGTTAGAGTTCTTAATTAAGGGATGTAAGACGCAAAATGCCAGAGATTAAACAGCTTTTTGAAAACAACTCTAAATGGTCAGAAGAAATTCGCTCTCAACGACCAGAGTATTTTACAACGCTTGAAGAGGGTCAAAGCCCTGGTTTTCTATGGATAGGCTGCTCAGATAGCCGCGTTCCAGCCGAGCGTCTCACTGGTTTGTATTCTGGCGAACTGTTTGTTCACCGAAATGTCGCTAATCAAGTAGTTCATACCGACCTAAACTGCTTATCAGTAGTGCAATACGCTGTCGATGTACTCAAAGTGAAACACGTTATTGTTTGTGGTCACTACGGCTGTGGCGGTGTTAACGCAGCGATAGATAACCCTAAACTGGGTCTTATCAACAACTGGCTACTCCACATACGCGATAACTATCTTAAGTACCGTAAGCAAATTGAATCTCTGCCTCGTGAACAATGGGGTGACAAGTTATGCGAAATTAACGTTGCAGAACAAGTCTACAATCTTGGTAACTCGACCATCATGCAAAGCGCATGGGAACGTGGACAAGATATTGAAATCCACGGTGTGGTTTATGGTATTGGTAATGGCAAACTGCAAGATCTTGGTGTTCGTTGCTCAAGTAATGACACTTTAGAAAACAGCCATTTAGCGGCACTTGATAAAATCCTATCGTCTCCAATCCTAGGTTAATTCTTAACGTCTAACCAATAGATATAAGAAAGAATAGATATAAGAAAGGCTCGCATTGTGCGAGCCTTTTTTGTTTGTGTTCAACAGAGCCGTTATTACTCTTGAGGTACAACTTTACCGATGTACGGTAGGTGACGATATTTTTGTGCGTAGTCGATACCCACACCAACAACGAATTCATCTGGGATTTCAAAACCAATCCACTTTGTGTCTACAATGACTTCACGACGAGAAGGCTTGTCTAATAACGTACAAATTTCGATAGATTTAGGACCACGCAGGCTCAGAATTTCTTTTACTTTAGTCAGCGTGTTACCAGTATCGATAATGTCTTCTACAAGTAAAACATCTTTACCTTGGATGTCATCATCAAGGTCTTTCAAAATACGAACATCACGTGAGCTTTCCATGCCGTTGCCGTAGCTAGAGGCTGTCATGAAATCCACTTGGTGAGTTAAATCGATAGCACGAGCAAGATCCGCCATAAAGACAAAAGATCCGCGCAATAAGCCAACTAAAACTAGATCTTCGCTACCTTGGTAGTGCTCCGTGATCTGCTTGCCTAGTTCGTTCACTCGATCCTGAACTTCTTGCTCAGAGATCATGACTTCAACTGTATGCTTCATACTGCTCTCATTTTATTTGGTGATTGCGACGAATGTTGACACTTTCGTCAGTTGTGTCGCTCAATTTTGTGCGTAAGTCTAGCACTGCTCAAATACCCACACCACCTTATGGTTCGAATTTACTGTTAGATTCTCAATGAAATGTGCATTGGTGCGTTATCCAATACTCGCATCCTTTCACATCAACACTGATCACGCTTTATGTATCAAGTTTGATGTAACTGTCTATAAAACAAGCACAAGGGATTGACCATTCACATATGCACCATTACACTCATCTTGGCTTAAATAATAATAAAATCATTAATATAAAAATTCGTTGGCAAGGAAAAACAATATGGACTCAATAACGAAGAGACCTAGAACTAGGCTTTCACCCTTAAAAAGAAAACTTCAATTGATGGAAATCGCACTTGAAGTATTCTCTCGCCGTGGCATTGGCCGCGGTGGACACGCTGACATTGCCGACATCGCTCAGGTGTCAGTAGCAACAGTATTTAACTACTTCCCTACCCGTGAAGATCTGGTTGATGAAGTACTTAACCACGTTGTTCGTCAATTCTCGAACTTCCTTTCAGACAACATTGACCTAGATATTCACGCAAAAGAAAATCTACATAATATTGCGACTGAAATGGTGACGTTAGTGGCTCAAGATAGCAATTGGTTAAATGTATGGTTTGAATGGAGCGCTTCGACTCGTGATGAAGTATGGCCTCTGTTTGTAACCACTAACCGCACTAACCAGATGTTGGTACAAAACATGTTTAGCAAGGCGATTGAACGCGGCGAAGTCTGTGACGATCACGATCCTAAACATCTAGCAAATCTATTCCACGGCATTTGCTACTCGCTATTCATCCAAGCGAAACGTGTAGATACGCAAGAAGAACTTTCAAGCTTGACGGATAGCTACTTGAACATGCTGTGCATTTATAAGTAGATTCGATCTTCGAACAAAACTAAAGGGTTGGCTTTTACGCTAACCCTTTTTTATTTCCTCTCACCTAATCAGATTCCCTATTCCTTCCTTCGTCACTCTAAAGAATGACGGATATAAAGAACCACTACGCTTAACTTCATCGTCACTATAAACGACAGACAAAAAAATTAATCAGACACTAAAGCCTGAGCTTCCCTATTCCTTCCTTCGTCACTCTAGAGAATGACGGATATAAAGAACCACTACGCTTCACTTCGTCATCCTCAAGAGCGAGGGAGGAGCGAGTTGGGGATCTCTTACAAGCATGACGACCATCTTTTCTTCAGACATAAAAAAACCGCTGACGAATCAGCGGCTTTTAAAAACATTAGCGAGTGGCTAAAGAAGAATTATTTCTTCTTTTTTACTGCTTTTTTGTTTGGAAGGTCAGTGATTGAACCTTCGAATACTTCCGCAGCTAGACCAACAGACTCGTGTAGAGTTGGGTGAGCGTGGATAGTCAGTGCGATATCTTCTGCATCACAACCCATTTCGATTGCTAGGCCGATTTCGCCAAGAAGTTCACCACCGTTAGTACCAACAACAGCACCACCGATTACGCGATGAGTATCTTTATCGAAGATCATCTTAGTCATACCGTCAGCACAGTCTGAAGCGATTGCACGACCAGAAGCAGCCCAAGGGAAAGTAGCAACTTCGTAGTTCAGGCCTTCCGCTTTCGCTTCTTTCTCAGTCTTACCTACCCAAGCAACTTCTGGCTCAGTGTACGCAATTGATGGAATTACTTTAGGATCGAAGTAGTGCTTCTTACCAGAGATAACTTCAGCAGCTACGTGACCTTCATGCACACCTTTGTGAGCAAGCATTGGTTGACCAACAACGTCACCGATCGCGTGGATGTGAGGAACGTTAGTACGCATTTGCTTATCAACATTGATGAAACCACGCTCATCAACTTCGATACCCGCTTTTTCAGCGTCGATAAGTGCACCGTTTGGAACACGACCGATAGCAACAAGAACAGCATCGTAGCGCTCAGCTTCAGCTGGTGCTTTTTTGCCTTCCATTGAAACGTAGATACCATCTTCTTTCGCTTCAACAGCAGTAACTTTAGTTTCAAGCATTAGCTTGAACTTGTTCTTGATGCGTTTAGTGAAGACTTTAACGATGTCTTTATCCGCAGCTGGGATAACTTGATCAAACATCTCAACAACTTCAACTTTAGAACCTAGAGAGTGGTAAACCGTACCCATCTCAAGACCGATGATACCGCCGCCCATGATAAGCAGTTTTTCTGGTACTTCGTTTAGTTCTAGTGCATCCGTAGAATCCCAAATGCGTGGGTCTTCATGTGGGATGAACGGAAGTTTGATTGGGCGAGAACCCGCTGCAATGATTGCATTATCAAAGTTAATTGTTGTCGTTTCTTCGCCAACAACTTCGATGCTGTTAGGACCAGTAAACTTACCGAAACCGTTAACAACAGTAACATTACGCATCTTAGCCATACCGCCAAGACCGCCAGTCAGTTGATCAACTACTTTGTCTTTCCAGATACGAACTTTGTTGATGTCCGTTTGTGGCTCGCCGAATACAACGCCGTGCTCTGCCATCGCTTTTGCTTCTTCAATTACTTTAGATACGTGAAGAAGTGCTTTTGATGGAATACAACCAACGTTTAGACATACACCACCAAGAGTGCTGTAACGTTCAACTAGTACTGTTTCTAGACCTAAATCCGCACAACGGAATGCCGCTGAGTAACCAGCAGGACCTGAACCAAGTACAACAACTTGGGCTTTAATTTCTTTGCTCATTGTGACCTCTTGTAGTCATTATCCCTAACAGGCTGAGTAGATGTTCTTAAAATTATTGGGCTTTCAAACAGAAAACATTTTACAGAGATGTTAACAGTGTGAAAGTAGCTTTAAGTTAGCCTGTGAGCTAGACAACAATTCCCTATCAGATTATGAGAAATGCAGGAAACTGTTCTCTAAAAATAGTCTTTATATAAAGAATTAAGGTGACCCGAAAGTCACCTTAATAATTACTTTCTCAATTACAGTACTAGACGACGAATGTCAGATAGTGCGCTGTTTAGGAAAGTAATGAAGCGTGCACCTTCAGCACCATCGATCACACGGTGGTCGTATGATAGAGACAGTGGAAGCTGTAGACGTGGTTGGAACTCTTTACCATTCCAAACTGGCTTAATTTCAGACTTAGATACACCTAGGATACCTACTTCTGGAGCATTTACGATTGGAGTAAATGCAGTACCGCCAATACCACCAAGGCTAGAGATTGTGAAACAACCGCCTTGCATGTCTGCCGCTGTTAGCTTACCAGAACGTGCTTTCTTAGAAATAGCCATTAGCTCTTCAGATAGCTCGTAAATGCCTTTCTTGTTCACGTCTTTGAAGACAGGAACAACTAGACCGTTTGGTGTATCAACAGCGATACCCACGTTTACGTACTTCTTAAGAATGATGCTTTCGCCATCTTCAGAAAGAGAAGAGTTAAACGCTGGGAATGCTTCTAGCGCTTTAGCAACAGCTTTCATGATGAACACAAGTGGAGTGATCTTCATGCCAGTGTCTTTCTTCGCTTCGATTGCGTTCTGTTCTTTACGGAATGCTTCTAGCTCAGTGATGTCTGCGTTGTCCCATTGTGTAACGTGAGGGATCATTACCCAGTTACGGTGCAGGTTAGCGCCAGAGATCTTCTTAATCTTAGAAAGCTTCTGAACTTCAGTTTCGCCGAACTTGCTGAAGTCAACTTTTGGCCATGGTAGTAGACCAAGAGCAGTACCGTCGCCGCCTTTGCCAGATGCCGCTGCACCAGACTCTAGACGCTTAAGTGCATCTTTAACGTAAGACTGAACGTCTTCTTTAAGGATACGGCTCTTACGACCAGTACCTTTAACCTTAGAAAGGTTAACGCCAAATTCACGAGCTAGACGACGAACTACTGGAGAAGCGTGCGCGTAGTCACCGTTCTCTTGGAAGTCGCCTGCTGCTGCTGGAGCCGCTGCAGGTGCTTCTGCTTTAGGAGCAGGTGCCGCCGCTGGAGCTGCTGCTTGTGCAGGTGCTGCAACAGGAGCAGGCGCTGCGCCTTCAACAACGAAAGTCATGATCAGAGAGCCAGTTGACACTTTGTCGCCAGCTGCAATCTTGATCTCTTTTACTGTACCAGCGAATGGTGCAGGAACTTCCATTGAAGCTTTGTCGCCTTCAACAGTAATTAGAGATTGCTCTTCTTCTACTGTATCGCCAACCGCTACCATGATTTCAGTAACTTCTACTTCGTCACCACCGATATCAGGAACGTTTACTTCTTTTTCAGCTGATGCTGCTGGAGCCGCTGCAACTGGTGCCGCCGCTGGAGCAGGAGCTGCTGCAACTGGAGCGCCAGAGCCCGCTACTTCAAATACCATTACTAGAGAACCAGTCGATACTGAATCACCAGAAGCGATCTTGATTTCTTTAACGATACCAGCGAATGGTGCAGGTACTTCCATTGAAGCCTTGTCACCTTCAACAGTAAGAAGAGATTGCTCTTCTTCTACTGCGTCGCCGATAGCTACCATGATTTCAGTTACTTCAACTTCATCACCGCCGATATCAGGAACGTGAACTTCTTTAAGCTCAGCTGCTGCAGGAGCAGCTGCAACTGGTGCCGCCGCTTCAACTGCTGGAGCAGCCGGTGCTGCTGCAGCACCTTCCGCTTCGAAGATCATGATAAGAGAACCAGTAGAAACAGAATCACCTTCTGAAATCTTGATTTCTTTAACGATACCCGCTTGAGACGCAGGAACTTCCATTGAAGCTTTGTCGCCTTCAACAGTGATCAGTGACTGCTCTTCTTCAACCTTGTCGCCAACGTTTACAAGAATCTCAGTTACTTCAACCTCGTCAGCACCGATGTCTGGTACATTAATTTCGATTGTCATTGTATTTACCTACCTTAATGCCAGTCTTATGCGTATTGCGGGTTAGTTTTTTCAGTGTCGATATCGAACTTAGCAATTGCTTCAGCAACAACAGACTTCTCGATATCACCACGTTTAGCCAGTTCAGTTAGAGCTGCAACTACGATGTAGCCAGCGTTAACTTCGAAGTGACGACGTAGGTTTGCACGGCTGTCAGAACGGCCGAAACCATCTGTACCAAGTACTTTGTAAGACTCAGTTGGCATGTACGCACGTACTTGCTCAGCGTAGTTCTTCATGTAGTCAGTCACTGCGATTGCAGGTTCTTTACCAAGAACAGTCGTGATGTACGGTACTTTCTCTTCAGCTTCTGGGTGAAGCATGTTGTCACGCTCTACCGCTTGGCCGTCACGAGTTAGTTCGTTGAACGACGTTACAGAGAATACGTCAGATGCTACGCCGTACTCTTCGCTTAGAATTTCAGCGGCTTTACGCGCTTCGTTCATGATAGTACCAGAGCTCATTAGTTGAACTTTGCCCTTAGCACCAGCGTGAGACTCAAGCTTGTAGATACCCTTACGAATGCCTTCTTCAGCGCCTTCTGGCATAGCTGGCATTGCGTAGTTCTCGTTCATTACTGTTAGGTAGTAGTAAACGTTCTCTTGGTTCTCACCGTACATGCGACGGATACCGTCTTGCATGATAACCGCTAGCTCGTAAGCAAACGTTGGATCGTAAGAGATACAGTTAGGGATCGTGTTCGCTTGAATGTGCGAGTGACCATCTTCGTGCTGTAGACCTTCACCATTCAGTGTTGTACGACCTGCAGTAGCACCTAGTAGGAAGCCACGAGCTTGTTGGTCACCAGCCATCCACGCCATATCGCCTACACGTTGGAAACCAAACATTGAATAGTAGATGTAGAACGGGATCATTGGGAGATCGTTCGTGCTGTATGATGTTGCAGCTGCAACCCAAGAAGCCATTGAACCTAGCTCGTTGATGCCTTCTTGTAGAACCTGACCTGAAGTCGCTTCTTTGTAGTAAGAAACAATGCCTTTATCTTCTGGCGTGTATTCTTGACCGTGTGGGTTGTAGATACCAATCTGACGGAATAGACCTTCCATACCGAACGTACGAGCTTCGTCACAGATGATAGGAACGATATTCTTACCAATGTTCTTGTTCTTAAGCAAGATGTTTAGCGTACGTACGTAAGCCATAGTTGTAGAGATATCACGCTTCTGCTCACCTAGTAGAGGTGCGAACTCTTCTAGCTCAGGGGTTTTGAATTCTTGAGTGAACTTAGGTAAACGCTGTGGCGTGTAACCTTTTAGGTCTTTACGACGTGCATGTAGGTATTCATACTCAGCTGAACCTTCTTCAAGCTTCAGGTATGGAAGTTCTTTTACTGCTTCGTCAGTTAAGATATCTTGAAGACCTAGGCGATCACGTAGGTGTAGTACGTGAGTCATGTCCATCTTCTTAACTTGGTGCGCTATATTCTTACCTTCAGCCGCTTCACCCATGCCGTAACCTTTAACAGTCTTCGCTAGGATTACTGTCGGACGACCTTTAGTTTCTGCTGCATTTGTGTAAGCTGCGTACAGCTTAGAAGACTCGTGACCACCACGCTTAAGAGCGAAGATTTCGTCATCAGTCATGTCTGCAACTAGTGCAGCTGTTTCTGGGTACTTACCAAAGAAGTGCTCACGTACGTATGCGCCATCTTTAGATTTGAATGTCTGGTAGTCACCATCGATAGTTTCGTTCATTAGTTGAAGAAGCTTACCAGTCGTGTCTTTAGCTAGCAGAGAATCCCAGTTGCTACCCCAGATAACTTTAACAACGTTCCAACCGGCGCCTTTAAATAGGCCTTCAAGTTCTTGGATGATGCTACCGTTACCCATTACAGGGCCGTCTAGACGCTGTAGGTTACAGTTGATTAGGAAACATAGGTTGTCTAGCTTCTCACGCGCAGCGAAAGAGATAGCACCACGTGATTCTGGCTCATCCATCTCACCGTCACCTAGGAACGCGTATACACGCTGACCTGAAGTATCTTTCATGCCACGACCTTCAAGGTACTTAAGGAAGCGCGCTTGGTAGATAGCAGAGATAGGGCCTAGACCCATAGATACTGTCGGGAACTGCCAGAACTCAGGCATCAGTTTAGGATGCGGGTAAGAAGGGATACCTTTACCATCAACTTCTTGACGGAAGTTATCTAGCTGATCTTCAGTTAGACGACCTTCAACGAATGCTCGAGAGTAGATACCTGGAGAGATGTGACCTTGGTAATAAACTAGATCGCCACCGTCCGTCTCATTTGGAGCACGGAAGAAGTGGTTGAAACATACTTCGTAGAACGCTGCAGCTGACTGGTAAGAAGCCATGTGACCACCAAGGTCTAGGTCTTTCTTAGAAGCACGCAATACGATCATGATTGCGTTCCAGCGAATAATCGAACGAATACGACGCTCAAGAGTTACGTCACCAGGGTAAGCTGGCTCTTGTGCTGCTGGAATTGTGTTGATGTAGTTTGTGTTGATGCCTGTAGCCATATCAACACCATCTAAACGCGCTTTATCTAGAACTTGTTCTAGTAAAAACTGTGCACGTTCTACACCTTCTTCACGTACTACTGACTCAAGAGCTTCTAACCAATCTTGAGTTTCCAGAGCATCAACGTCATGCTTCATGTTAGACATGGCGATCTATCCTTTTTGTTAGTTGGATTCTACTAAACACGTAAAAAGCCGAAGTATTACGGCTATTTACCCTGTTGAATTCGACGTAAAGAACGTTCGCGGCGCGATTCTTCTTTGGTCAAATCCAGCAATGTTTCTTCGATGTAAGCTAAATGAGAATGTGACATTTCACGCGCCTGTTCTGGCTGCCCTGAAACGATCGCATCTACAATGTTAGCTCGATGTATACTCACTTTCTCCACAACGTCTTTACGACGATGCAACAGCTTTAAATTTTCTAAGACATTTTGTTCGAGTAACGGAGCCAAGCTACGAACAATGTGCAATAACACCACATTGTGTGCTGCCTCTGTTAAAGCAATAAGAAAAGCCATCACAGCTGCAGACTCGGCTTCAATATCACCCTTATCTTGCGCACCGCGAATTTTTTCTTGGCATGCTTGAATTCGAGCAAAGTCTTCATCAGTACCACGTAATGCCGCGAAGTAAGCCGAAATCCCTTCCATCGCATGACGCGATTCCAACAAGTCTAGTTGGGTTTCAGAATGGGAGGACAACAAATTAAGCAAAGGATCTGAAAAGCTTTTCCAGATATTTTCGCTAACAAACGTACCTCCACCTTGACGGCGAGTAAGCAAGCGTTTTGCTTCTAAACGTTGTATCGCTTCTCGGATCGAAGGACGAGACACATCGAACTGTTTCGCCAGTTCACGCTCAGGCGGCAGTTGCTGCCCTGGAGCCAGTGTTCCTTCCACTATCAACCTTTCTAACTCTTGTTCGATAACGTCCGAGAGTTTTGGCTGACGAATCCTTTGATAAGCCATAGTTTGTTGTTCTTCTTTTTCTTCGCTGACAATTGGTATTACCAATTTTAAGTTGGGCAGAAATTAACATAATTAAAACGCCACTGTCCAGACTAAAATTGACCTGAATCATAGAACACAGCACGAATTAACCATGATTTAACAAATGAAATTTAAAACAGCAACCAATTTGGTCTTACCATTTACAGGGGTAATACTTTTGGGGAGTATCCGTGCTAGAAAGTTTCAGGATAAAAATGGATTGTTTCAGAAAGATGAGTGCCACTTGATTAAAAATCAAACCAAGCGCACATTAGAGGTAGAAATCCTGTTCATAAGTTTTAATATTAGATCGTTTGATAAGCTCGTCACACTCTCGATTTATTGACGCCCTCCCCCTAACCACTTTATTTACATCGCAACAACAAAAATTCACAAGTCATTATGCTAGGCGTTGACTATTCAACCACCAGCAACAATAAGAGCATCTTCGATAATGAGGCTTAAACCTTGAGCTCGCCTTTAAACTTCTGCCAGTCGAAAACCAAACCAGGGTCAGTTTTGCGTAACGGGGCTATATATTGATGACCAGTGATACGCTCGGTGGTTATTTGAGGGAAAGTCGATACGATCGTTTCTGTTAATCGAGAAAGCGCTTGGTACTGCTGTTCTGTATAAGCGATAAAGTCGCTTCCTTCCAGCTCAATACCAATCGAGTAATCATTACACCTTTTACGCCCCGCAAAGCTCGACTGGCCTGCGTGCCAAGCTCGGTCAAGAAATGACACAAACTGTACCACCTCACCATCACGGCGAATCAAGCAGTGTGCCGAAACGCCCATTTGGTGAATCACTTTAAAAAATGGATGATCTGCCGGATCAAGTTTGCCCGTGAAAAACTGTTCAATGTAAGGGCCGCCAAATTGGCCTGGTGGTAAACTAATGTTATGAACCACCAGCAGAGAGATATCGTCGGTGCTGGGTCTAGCATCAAAATACGGAGAAGGAACATGCCGAGCATTGTCGTACCATCCGTTGGAGCTCATCGTCATCTTAGTCTCGCTTTCTTTTCTACTAGCGCAATAAGATTGTGACTTTGCCCATAGAGCAGTCGCGCTAGCCTCTTTAATTTGAAGTTAAGCAAGAGTATCATTCCATTCCCACTCCCTTTCAAGATTAGATTTGCGATGAAAAACACACATAACAGCCACCAACGCCTTGATTACTTAAAAGAGCAACTGCCGCTAGAGATCACTCGCGCAGTCGCTGAGACCATCAAAGAAGATCTAGGTGGAACGTTAGATCCAGCGGCTGATATTACGGCAAGTCTAATCCCTGCAGACGCAATCAACAGCGCAACCATCATTACCCGTGAGCACGGTGTGTTCTGTGGTAAAGCTTGGGCTGATGAAGTGTTTAAGCAATTGGGCGGTGAAGTCACTATCGAGTGGAACGTAGAAGACGGTGACAAGGTTGAACCAAACCAAACACTTTGCACGCTAGCAGGCCCTGCTCGCGCACTTTTAACCGGTGAGCGTAACGCAATGAACTTCATTCAAACACTATCGGGTTGTGCGACGGCGACAGCAATCTACGCTGACAAAATCAAACACACAGAATGCCGCCTATTAGACACTCGAAAAACGATTCCTGGCCTACGTAGCGCACTAAAATACGCTGTTGCTTGTGGTGGTGGCTTCAACCACCGTATTGGCGTTTTCGATGCGTACCTAATCAAAGAAAACCATATCATCGCATGTGGTGGCATTGAGAAAGCGATCTCGACAGCAAAAGAGCTGAACCCGGGTAAGCCAGTGGAAGTGGAAACAGAAAGCCTAGCAGAGCTAGAGCAAGCGATCAGCGCGGGTGCAGACATCATCATGCTAGATAACTTCACCACTGACATGATGCGTGAAGCCGTTAAAATTAACGCAGGTCGTGCAGCACTAGAAAACTCAGGTAACGTGACTTTAGATACGATTGCAGAGTTCGCTGAAACGGGTGTCGATTACATCTCAGTGGGTGCACTGACTAAGCATCTAAAAGCAATGGACCTTTCAATGCGATTCAAAGCTTAATCTCATAGTTCTATCAATCACTTAACTTCTAGGCATGGCAATCAGCCATGCCTTTTTATTGCTTTTATTATCAGTATATCAATCAGTTAACTAAGCTGATCGCATAATTTTGCGCTCCATATGAAACAACACACCAATAAATACAAAACCACTCGCGCCTGCATCTGAACACCATTCCACTTCTAAATCTCAACTTCTATTCTTTCCATCAACCGGTGCTTGCACTGAAACAAACTAACGAATGGAATAGAACTATGAAAAACAAAAGAAAAAACCAGAAAGGCTTTACGCTGATTGAATTGATGATAGTGGTCGGCATTATCGGCATATTAAGTGCAATCGCAGTTCCTGCTTATAAGAGCTATGTAATCAAAACCGAAGCAAATACTGGAGTCAGCATACCTAAAACACTATTAACTAATATAGATATGTATATACAAGAAAAAGGGGCATTCCCAGAAGACGCTCAAGCAAGCGATTTTGGTGCAGCTACAGACATGAGTGCTATGGGAACTCTTAAATTTACAAAAGATGGAACTACAGCCACAAATGGAACTGCTGATTTCACTTTTTTACCTTCAGCATCACTTGCAGGTAAAAAAATAACTTACACGAGAAGTAATTCAGGTTGGAAATGCACGCATGACATCCCTGCTACATTACTTTCAGATACCCTGAAAGGCTGTAAACTGGCAACGCCTTAACGTGTCTAACAACCTCCCAAGAATTCTCCGTCAGGCTAACTTACTTAGCCTGACTCAAGAACAAGCCGTTGCGGAACATGTACAAGCTTCAGGTATTTCTACACCTGAAGCTTTGCTCACTCTGGGCTTATTCACCGGCGAGAGCCTCGCTAATAACATCAAAACCATTTTCGGTTTGCCGTTAGTGCAACTGGCCAATACTGACTATGAAATCTTGTGTGACCAATTGGGACTTCGAGAATTGATCACTAAGTATCGTGCTATCCCAGTTGTTCTCACTAACTCTACTCTCACGCTCGCCTCTGCCGATCCAACCGACTTGCAAGCTGAAGACGATTTTAGATTCGCGACTGGATTGCAGATAGAACTCGTTGTCGCTAACTATTCAGAATTAGAAGGCGCCATACGAAAGCTGTATGGTCGCTCTATTTCCGGGCAAGACTCTAAGCGCAAAGAGATCACCCAAGATGAGCTCGCCAATCTTGTTGAAGTCTCTGACGATGAAATGAGTTCAATTGAAGATCTCAGTCAAGACGATTCCCCTGTCAGTCGATTTATCAATCAGATACTGGTTGATGCGGTGCGTAAAGGCGCATCAGACATCCACTTCGAACCTTATGAAGAAAACTACCAAGTGCGTCTGCGTTGCGATGGCATTCTTGTTGAGGTCCAACAGCCCGCGTCTCATTTAAGCCGTCGGTTATCCGCTCGTTTAAAGATTCTCGCCAAACTTGATATCGCTGAACGTCGCTTACCTCAAGACGGCCGTATTAAGCTGCGTTTGAACGACGAGCTGGCGATCGATATGCGTGTGTCGACTCTACCGACATTGTGGGGAGAAAAGATCGTACTGCGTCTTCTAGACAGCAGCGCAGCCAATTTAGATATCGATAAATTAGGTTACAGCGAGGATCAAAAAGCGCTCTATCTCAATGCCCTAAAACGCCCGCAAGGGATGATCTTAATGACTGGGCCCACAGGCAGTGGCAAAACGGTCTCTCTTTACACTGGACTTCGCATGCTTAACACCTCTGAGCGTAATATCTCAACAGCTGAAGATCCGGTGGAGATCAACCTGTGTGGTATCAATCAGGTACAGGTGACGCCAAAGATCGGTTTTGGGTTTGCCGAAGCACTACGATCGTTCTTGCGACAAGATCCTGATGTAGTGATGGTCGGTGAGATCCGTGATTTAGAAACCGCAGAGATCGCGATCAAAGCGTCGCAAACGGGTCACTTAGTCCTCTCGACACTCCATACTAACTCAGCTTCGGAAACCGTGACTCGGCTCGCCCATATGGGGATAGAACCCTTTAACCTCGCTTCGTCATTGAGCCTGATTATCGCGCAGCGACTGGCAAGGCGGCTGTGTAACCACTGTAAAGCAGCTGACAACTCGCCGGACATATTTCTACGTCACTCTATTCCTAACAATCAAACACTCTACAAAGCCACCCCACAAGGGTGCAATGAGTGTAATCAGGGCTATTCCGGTCGAGTGGGTATCTACGAAGTGATGCCGTTTACCGACAAACTAAAAAATAGTCTGATCAATAAACCTAACGCGTTAGAGATTGAAGATCTCGCGCGTAGAGAAGGAATGAGAACACTGCAAGAATCCGGTATCGATAAGTTGCTTGAAGGCACGACCAGCTATCAAGAACTGCAACGTGTTCTGTATCTATAATCCATCGGAGCACTCATGAGCACTAAACTGCAGTCACAATTAAAAAACTACCACTGGAAAGGCATAAACAGCTCAGGCAAAAAGGTGTCAGGGCAAACCTTGGCACTCGCTGAATTAGAAGTACGAGAAAAGCTCAAAGATCAGCATATTCAGATTAAGAAAATCAAAAAGAAAAGCATCTCAGCAGTCACTCGTTTAACACACCGAGTCAAAGCCAAAGACATCACCATTTTGACTCGACAACTTGCGACCATGCTTGCCACTGGCGTGCCTATCGTTCAGGCCATTAAGCTAGTGTCAGACAATCACCGTAAAGCTGAAATGAAATCAATTCTATTGCACATCTGTCGAGGTGTCGAAGCGGGAACCCCTATATCAAAAGCGATGCGGACGGCAAGCTCTCACTTTGACGACCTGTACACCGACTTGGTCGCTACTGGCGAGCTTTCCGGAAACCTAGCGCAAGTCTTTGAGCGCTTAGCAACCTATAGAGAAAAGAGTGAGCAGCTCAAGTCTAAGGTCATAAAAGCACTGATTTACCCCACAATGGTGGTCGCTGTCGCTTTGACAGTCTCTTACTTAATGCTCACCATGGTCATTCCTGAATTTGAATCGATGTTTTCAGGCTTCGGGGCAGATCTCCCTTGGTTTACTCAACAAGTACTCTCCCTTTCGCATTGGGTACAGGCTTACAGTCTTTATGCTGCCGTTGGCATAGGGTTAGTCACATTATTTACCTACCAACTGCGTCAACGGTCTTATTCCATTCGTTTATCATTCAGCCGTCTAGGTTTGCGATTCCCTATTCTTGGCGGAGTATTGGCCAAAGCCTCAATCGCCAAATTCAGCCGAACCTTATCAACCAGTTTTAGTTCAGGGATTCCTATTTTAACCAGCCTGAAGACCACAGCCAAAACCGCAGGTAACCTGCATTATGAATCGGCCATCATCGAGGTTCACCGTGAAACTGCCGCTGGCATGCCGATGTATATCGCGATGCGCAATACCGATGCTTTTCCTGAGATGGTTTTACAGATGGTCATGATAGGAGAAGAGTCCGGTAACCTTGATGACATGCTCAATAAAATCGCATCTATTTATGAATTTGAAGTCGACAACACCGTCGATAATTTAGGTAAGATTCTAGAGCCACTGATCATCGTATTTTTAGGCACCGCTATTGGTGGGCTTGTTGTCGCGATGTACTTACCGCTCTTTAATCTTATGAGTGTGTTAGGATAGCTCAAAGCAACCAAACACCCCTCAAGCAGAGAACCACTGCTTGTATTGATTAAGTGGTAAAGGACACTATGGAAGTATTTCACTACTATCCTTGGCTATTCCCCGTATTAGCTTTCATTTTTAGCCTTCTTATTGGCAGTTTCCTCAACGTAGTCATACACCGTTTACCGATTATGATGGAACGAGAGTGGCAACAAGAGTGCTCGGAGTATTTCTCTCAGTATAAAATTCCTGCGCCAGAGGGGAAGTTCAATCTCAGTATCCCTCGTTCGGCTTGCCCTAAATGTAAAACCCAATTAAGAATCGTCGACAATGTTCCAGTATTAAGCTGGTTGTTCTTAAAAGGGAAGTGTCATAGCTGTGCTAACCCAATCAGTGCTCGCTATCCATTGGTCGAACTGCTGACTGCAATACTATGCACCGTAGTGGCTAGCCACTTTGGTTTCAGTTACTACGCCATTGCTTTGATTTTTTTCACCTTTGCATTGATTGCCGCAACCTTTATCGACCTAGATACCATGCTGTTACCTGATCAAATCACCTTACCTTTGGTTTGGTCTGGTATCGCGTTAGCACTGTTTAACATCAGCCCAGTATCGCTTCAAGACTCCGTAGTTGGCGCAATGGCCGGCTACCTAGCTTTGTGGTCTGTTTATTGGTTGTTCAAGCTACTAACAGGCAAAGAAGGCATGGGATATGGAGACTTCAAACTCCTAGCCGCATTAGGTGCATGGCTTGGCTGGCAACACCTACCAATGATCATTCTTTTGTCGTCGCTGGTCGGTTTGGTTTTCGGCTTGATTCAACTTCGCTTGAAACAGCAAGGCATAGATAAAGCGTTCCCATTTGGACCTTACCTGGCGATTGCGGGTTGGGTAAGTTTGATGTGGGGTAATGACATCATGGGTTGGTATTTCACTTCTGTACTAGGGATTTAATCATGGCAGTCATTATCGGATTAAGCGGTGGGATCGCCAGTGGTAAAACCACAGTAGCCAACCTGTTCAATGAGCATTTCAATATTGATATTGTCGATGCTGATATCGTGGCACGCGAAGTGGTGGCGTTGGGCAGTGAAGGTCTAAAACAGATTGCGACCCATTTTGGTGAAGAGGTATTGCTCGAAGATGGGGCGCTGAACCGAGCTAAATTGCGCGAAGTGATCTTTTCTGATCCCACAGAGAAACAATGGCTCAATGAACTGCTTCACCCAATGATCCGCGACAAAATTGACAGTGACCTGTCTAAAATCACATCCCCATATGGTTTATTAGTCGCACCACTATTGGTTGAAAACCAAATGCAAGGCATGACCGATCGCGTATTAATCGTTGATGTGCCGGTAGAAGTGCAAATAGAACGTACGATGAGTCGCGATAATGTTTCTAGGGAACAAGTTGAATCAATTTTAAAATCACAGGCATCAAGAGAACAGCGCTTAGCAGTTGCAGATGACGTGATTAAAAACCATACTAAAAACCAAGAACTTTTGCCTCAAATCACAGATTTACATCAAAAGTATCTGGCAATCAGTGCAGTAGATGGGTCAGAATAGAACAATGTTGAATGAAGGTTTGCTCGATGATCACCCACAAATTTGAACATCCTCTAAATGAGAAAACACGCATCTACTTAAGAGTTGAATCACTCTTGAGGCAGTTACACTTGTCTTCTGCATTTTCCGATGCTCAACAGTATCAACTCTTTTTCCGTTCTATCTTTGATCTGATTGAAATATTCGAACAGATACAACTTAAGAGCGAACTCGCAAAAGATATTGAAAAACAGCGTGTAACCTATAAAAGTTGGTTAGATGTTGAAGGTGTCGATCAAGAGATGCTGACATCATTGCTCAATGATATTAGTCATATCTATCGTGAACTGATGCAGGCGGAACGTTTTGGGCAATCATTAAAGGAAGACCGCTTCCTTAGCGCCATTCGTCAACGCTTTAACTTGCCAGGTGGCTCATGTTGCTTTGATTTACCGGCTCTACATTATTGGCTTCATCTTCCTCTGGATAAGAGAGTTAGAGATGCTAAGACATGGATGGATAGCCTACAGCCTCTGTATGAAGCACTAACACTATGGTTGAAGCTCACCAGAGAGACAGGTCACTTTAAGGATCAGATCGCTCGTACAGGTTTCTTCCAAAGCGATGCTGATGAAGCGAATATCCTTCGCCTTTCAATTCCAATGCAGTACGGTGCCTACCCGATGATCTCGGGACATAAAAATCGTTTCGCTATTAAATTTATGAGCTTTGAAACTGGGCAAGCCTGTACTCAAGATATTGAATTTGAGTTGGCTATCTGCAGCTAATTCATTTCCTTTATTGTTTGGCTTGAGTTGTCACTTGAGCCTAAACTCACTATTATTACCTCCTCAAATTAAGAATCACTATGTCGAACAAAATCACCATCGTTAAATGCCCTCAATGTAACACTGACGTTGAATGGGGTGAACAAAGCCCACATCGCCCGTTTTGCAGCAAGCAATGTCAGATGATTGATTTCGGTGAATGGGCGGACGAAGAGAACAGTATCGCTGGCGCACCGGACATGTCGGATAGCGATGGTTGGTCGGAAGACCCACACTAGGCGCGAGTAGCGAGTAGCGAGTAAATTTTGAAGGGTTGGCGTTTTACGGCAATCCTTTTTTATTGCCTATAACACGGCACTAATGGGGATTCCCTACTCCTTCCTTCGTCAGTCTAGGGAATGACAGCTCCGGTTGATTCAAAAACTCCCTCAGCGGTTCGACAGCCTATCAAGGTATCAAGGCTTGTCATTCGTCATCCTCAGAGTGAGGAACGAGCAAGTTGGGGATCTCTTACCTGTGAGACTCTAAATAACAGACACAAAAAAGCGGAGCCAAGTGGCTCCGCTTTTATCGATAGAATGCAAAAAGAATTACTTCTTAGTAAGCTTCTCTTTAATACGAGCTGACTTACCAGAACGCTCACGTAGGTAGTACAACTTGGCACGACGTACTGCACCACGGCGTTTAACTTCGATGCTATCAACCATTGGAGAGTGAGTTTGGAACGCACGCTCTACGCCTTCACCGTTCGAGATCTTACGAACTGTGAATGCAGAGTGTAGACCACGGTTACGAATAGCGATTACAACGCCTTCGAAAGCCTGTAGACGCTCACGGTCACCTTCTTTTACCTTAACCTTAACTACAACAGTGTCACCTGGTGCGAATTTAGGAAGGTCTGATTTTAGTTGCTCTTCTTCAAGAGCCTTGATGATGTTGCTCATTTGTATAAATTCCTAGAATAAACTGATACTAAATTTAATAGGTTACTGCTTGCTTTTCGTTAAGAGCGTTGCTCTTTAATGAATTCAGCCAGTAATTGTTCCTGTTCGTCAGTCAGAGCTAGGTTTTCCAGGAGTTCTGGTCTTCTTAGCCAAGTTCGGCCCAACGATTGTTTTAATCGCCAGCGACGAATGTCCTTATGGTTTCCAGACTTGAGTACCGATGGCACACCTTTATCGTCTAGTACCTCAGGGCGCGTATAATGGGGACAATCTAGCAAACCATTTGCAAAAGAATCTTCTTCTGCTGAAGCGAAATCTCCAAGTACACCCGGAACAAACCGAGAGACTGAATCAATCAACGTCATGGCTGGCAGCTCGCCACCCGTCATCACAAAATCTCCAATCGACCATTCTTCGTCGACTTCAGATTGAATGATGCGCTCATCTACCCCTTCATAGCGACCACAAATAAGAAGCAAGTTCTCGTTTGTTGCCAGCTCTTCAACACCTTGTTGGTCGAGTTTACGACCTTGAGGTGAAAGGTAAATAACCTTCGTCTTTCCCGGTGCTGCCTGTTTGGCTGTTTGGATAGCATCGCGCAAAGGCTGAACCATCATTAACATGCCAGGACCACCACCGTAAGGTCTGTCATCAACAGTGCGATGTTTATCATGAGTGAAATCACGAGGATTCCATGTCTCAATAGATAAAAGACCTTTTTTAACCGCTTGACCTGTTACTCCAAAATCAGTAACAGAACGGAACATTTCAGGAAAAAGGCTAATAATGCCAACCCACATGTGTTCTCTCGCTCTGTAATTTGGAGTTAGAATCCAGGATCCCAGTCAACTTCGATCCGGCGAGCTTCGCGATCAACTTTCTTGATCACTTGCTCTTCAAGGTACGGGATTAACCGTTCCTTTTGGCCAAAAGCATCTTTAAGATTTGCTTTGATTACTAGAACATCGTTCGAGCCAGTTTCTAATAGGTCAGTGACCTCACCAAGGTTGTAACCTTTAGTGGTAAAAACTTGCATACCGAACAATTCGCGCCAGTAGAATTCATCTTCTGACAATTCAGGTAATGAAGCAGGGTCAATAGCAATTTCAAAGTTGGTCATCAGTTGCGCGTCTTCACGTACATCTAATCCCGCTAGCTTACATACATAGCCTTGACCATGACGTTTCCAGCTTTCAACTTTATACTCAACCCACTCGCCCTTTAGCTTTAAATACCAAGGACTGTAATCAAATATGCTTTCAGCATTGTCTGTGTAGGAGAACACTTTAAGCCAGCCACGAATACCATAGGTAGACCCAAGTTTACCCATAACAATTCTTTCGTTTTGCTCGCTCATCGTTTCTTTACCCTTCATCGACATAAGCTATTTCTCTTTTTAAAAAAGAATTAAGCCGCTTTTTGAGCGTCTTTAACTAGCTTAGCTACGCGGTCAGATAGAGATGCGCCTTGACCAACCCAGTGGTTAACACGATCTAGGTCTAGACGTAGACCTTCTTCTTGACCTTGAGCAGTAGGGTTAAAGAAACCTACTTTCTCGATGAAACGGCCAGTTACAGAGTTACGGCTATCCGCAACTACGATTTGATAAAATGGGCGCTTCTTTGCACCGTGACGTGCCAAACGAATGGTTACCATGTCGTCCTCTTTGCTTTCTTAATAAAATAATTAACCCCAAGTATAAGTAAATAGCTTGGGGTCTCGTGCCAAATTAAAGCCCCGGAATTTTACTCTTATTCCGGGGCAATGCAAGGGCTTTAGCTATTTTTTCACCAACATAGCCACCGTTCACTTTCTGTGACACGGCTAACACTATGAAAAGTAACGTAGCTAAAGCTTACATTTGTAGATTATCGGCCAAACGGGTTAAAACCACCACCCATTCCGCCCATGCCTCCACCGCCGCCCATCATGCCTTGCATGTTGCGCATCATGCCTTTCATTCCACCTTTCTGCATTTTCTTCATCATCTTCTGCATTTGAGTGAACTGTTTAAGCATACGGTTTACATCTTGTACTTGCGTACCAGAACCGGCAGCAATACGCTTTTTGCGTGAGCCTTTGATTAGGTCTGGGCGCTGACGCTCTTTCATTGTCATAGAATTGATGATCGCTTCCATTTGCTTGAACATCTTGTCATCAACTTTATCTTTAACGTTGTCTGGTAGCTGAGACATGCCTGGAAGCTTATCCATCATGCCCATCATGCCGCCCATGTTTTTCATCTGACCAAGTTGCTCACGGAAGTCTTCAAGGTCAAAGCCTTTCTTCTCTTTGAACTTCTTAGCCAGCTTCTCTGCTTTTTCGGTATCAACGTTTTTCTGTAGATCTTCAATAAGCGACAGTACGTCGCCCATACCTAGGATGCGAGAAGCAACACGATCTGGGTGGAATGGTTCTAATGCGTCAGTCTTTTCACCAACACCTAAGAATTTAATCGGCTTACCTGTGATGTGACGAACAGACAGTGCAGCACCACCACGCGCGTCACCATCCACTTTCGTTAAGATAACACCGGTTAGTGGTAGCGTATCGCCAAAGGCTTTTGCAGTATTCGCAGCA
Source organism: Vibrio sp. 10N.237.312.B06 (assembly GCF_041464685.1). Classification (NCBI taxonomy): domain Bacteria; kingdom Pseudomonadati; phylum Pseudomonadota; class Gammaproteobacteria; order Vibrionales; family Vibrionaceae; genus Vibrio; species Vibrio sp. 10N.237.312.B06. The sequence continues at coordinate 14,319 of NZ_JBFSPI010000002.1, read as the reverse complement.
TCTTGACCTGTCATAGCATCAACAACGAACAGCGTCTCTACTGGTTTAATGGCAGTATGAAGCTCTTTGATTTCGCCCATCATCTCTTCATCGATAGCCAAACGACCGGCAGTATCGACAATTAGCACGTCGTAGAATTTCTTCTTCGCGTGGTCGATTGCAGCGTTTGCAATATCAAGAGGCTTTTGGTCAGCTGAAGATGGGAAGAAGTCGACACCCACATCGCTTGCTAAGGTTTCAAGCTGTTTGATCGCGGCTGGACGGTAAACGTCGGCAGACACAACCAAAACTTTCTTCTTATCACGCTCAGTCAGGAGCTTAGATAGCTTACCTACCGATGTGGTTTTACCCGCACCTTGTAGACCCGCCATTAAGATAACTGCTGGCGGTTGTGCTGCTAGGTCAAGAGCCTCGTTAGACTCTCCCATCACAGCTTCAAGTTCAGCTTGAACGATCTTAATGAATTCTTGACCAGGTGTTAGAGATTTAGAAACCTCGACACCCACAGCTCCTTCTTTTACGCGCTTAACAAAATCGCGGACAACTGGCAGTGCAACGTCGGCTTCAAGTAGCGCCATACGTACTTCACGCAGCGTCTCTTTAATATTGTCTTCGGTCAGGCGACCTTTACCGCTGATGTTTTTCAGCGTTTTGGATAGACGATCCGTTAAATTATCAAACATAGTTTTCTCTTCGCTCAAAACTGCGACTATTACTGTGAGTATACATTAGCGCGGATTAGAGTCATACCCGTTGTGGAGCGTTAATCATCCACGCATGTGATGTGAGACATTATTCACTTGGAATTGAATGAGGTTCACCATAGCCCCAAAGAGCGATGCAAGGTATAATTCGCCAATTAGTAATCATTTAAATGGATACCATGGACAGTCTTATTGCGATCGCAGCAGCCTTTCTTTATACAATGGCGATTTTCACGATCATTCCAGGTCTCGTGCACCAAACAGGAATCCGTGTAAAAACGGTGTTTATCAGCGCATTACTTGCTTTAGCTTTCCATGCTTGGTTGCTTGGCGATTTAATCTTTAATGCCAGTGGTCAAAACCTCAGTATCTTAAACGTTGCTTCTTTAATCAGTTTAATCATATCTGTGGTCATGAGCGGTGCTATGCTCAAAACACGTTTGTGGTTCATCTTACCTGTTGTTTATAGCTTCGCTGCTCTAAATCTAATGGCTGCCACTTTTCTTCCTAGCACCTTCATCAAACACTTAGAGAATGACCCAAAGCTGTTGCTACACATATCTTTAGCTCTGTTCTCATACGCGACACTTACCATCGGTGCGCTATACGCTATGCAACTCGCGTGGCTAGATCACAAACTTAAAAAGAAAAAAGCGCTAGTGATAAACCCTAACCTACCTCCTTTAATGATGGTGGAAAGACAGCTTTTCAAGATCATTTTAATCGGTAATGGTTTGTTAACAGGTACTTTATTAACTGGACTTATCTTCGTACAAGATATGTTTGCTCAAGGTAAAGCACATAAAGCAGTATTGTCTTTTATAGCTTGGGTTATCTATTCCATCCTTCTTTGGGGTCACTATCAGAAAGGTTGGCGTGGGCAAAAAGTCACATGGTTTGCCCTTGCGGGTGCCACCATGCTCACATTAGCTTACTTCGGTAGCCGCTTCGTTCAGGAAATAATCCTGAATTAGTCTGTATAATGAAGGCAAGGTCTCACACACCTTGCCTTTAAAATATTGAGTACGATACATTCAATTGACATCTCGACCATGTTCGGTCATAAATTAATCAAGATACACAAAAAGGAAAAGAATAGTTTTGGACGACATATCAACGGGTATCTTATTTGCGCTACTCGCGTGTCTCATTGTAATTTCTGGTTATTTCTCTGGTTCCGAAACGGGCATGATGTCCTTGAACCGCTACCGTTTAAAGCACTTGGCCAATACGGGTCATAAAGGTGCCAAACGCGTAGAAAAACTTCTAAGTCGCCCAGACAGATTGATTGGCCTTATTCTCATCGGTAACAATCTCGTCAATATCCTTGCATCCGCGATCGCGACTATTCTTGGTATGCGTATCTACGGCGATATCGGTGTTGCAATCGCAACCGGAGCCCTGACCCTAGTGATCCTCGTGTTTGCTGAGGTTACACCAAAAACAATCGCTTCTCTTTTCCCTGAACGAGTTTCTTACGCCAGCAGTATTCTATTAATAATACTGATGAAGGTGCTATCTCCATTGGTTATCTTGGTCAACTTTATTACCAATGGCTTCATTCGTATCTTAGGCGTTAAAGCTAACCATGATGCAACCGATCATCTAAGCTCAGAAGAACTCAGAACCGTAGTAAATGAAGCGGGTAGCCTAATACCACAGCGCCACCAAGATATGTTGGTGTCTATTCTCGATTTAGAACACGTCACCGTAAATGACATAATGGTGCCACGTAACGAGATCACTGGCATCGACATCAATGATGATTGGAAATCGATCGTGCGTCAGCTCACTCATTCACCTCATGGTCGCATCGTGTTGTACCGTGATCAGATAGATGAAGTGGTTGGCATGCTGAGGCTACGTGAAGCTTATCGCTTGATGCTCGAAAAGAACGAATTCAATAAAGAGACCCTGCTGCGTGCTGCAGATGAGATCTACTTTATTCCGGAAGCGACACCGCTTAATACCCAACTGCTTAAATTCCAACGCAACAAACAACGTATCGGTTTGATTGTTGATGAGTATGGCGATATTAACGGTTTGGTTACCCTCGAAGATATTCTCGAAGAGATCGTGGGCGAATTTACGACTTCAATCGCACCAAGTTTATCTGAAGAGATCACACCGCAAAGCGATGGTAGCTTCTTGATTGAAGGCAGCGCTAATATCCGAGATATAAATAAAGGTTTGCAGTGGGCACTACCTACCGATGGACCAAGAACACTTAATGGTTTGATACTGGAGCATCTTGAAGATATTCCAGAGAGTCACCTGAGTGTTCAGGTTGCCAGCCATCCAATGGAAATTGTTGAGCTCGAAGAGAATCGCATCAAGCTGGTGCGTGTGTTTCCGCAGATCGTAAACGGATAGAGGCGACTCATTATATGAGAGTTACCAACTAAGTCCCTCTACAACAAAAGGCCCGGTTCATTGAACCGGGCCTTTTAGTATCTAACTCGCTCTGCCTCTAGATTGAAATGTATCTAGAGTGAAGCGCATCTAAAGTAAAGAAAAGTGATTAGTCGATTTTAAGCTCTTGAAGCATCGACTCTGGCAATGCCAGTTCATCATTTTTGTTTACTGAAATACCGGTAGCGATGATTGCATTCGCAATCTCTTTAGCTTCATCTAAGGAATGCATTGCCGCAGTACCACACTGGTATTCGTTCAACTCAGGGATCTTATTCTGGTTCTCAACTTTCAGTACGTCTTGCATAGCCGCTAACCAAGCTTCAGCCACTTGCTGCTCTGAAGGCGTACCAATCAAGCTCATATAGAAACCGGTACGACAACCCATAGGCGAAATATCAATGATCTCAACCGTAGAGCCATTGAGGTGAGCACGCATGAACCCAGCGTATAGGTGCTCGAGAGTATGAATACCTCTCTCAGATAGGATATCTTTGTTTGGCGCAGTAAAACGCAGGTCAAATACCGTAATGGTATCCCCTTTTGGGGTTTGCATTGTTTTAGCAACACGAACTGCAGGTGCGTTCATGCGCGTGTGATCAACAGTAAAACTATCTAATAAAGGCATTGCTATTCTCCATGACGATTGGCTTTAAAAAAACCAACTTCGATTGTCTTCTAGTTCTTTTCGGCACTGTTTAAGTTGCCATCCATAATCTTTTGCTTGCTGTTCGACTTTGCGAGCCACCTTAATCAACGATGGTTTGCTGTTGTATGATTTGCGTTTATAGCCACCACGGCCTTCATGATAAGCCAGATATTGGTTATACGGGTCCCATAATGAGATCCCTAACTGACGGCGCGTCTCGCTGGTGTACCAACCAATGAACATCAATGCATCATCAAAATTGGTTCTCGAACCACCATTATTGGTCGCTTTTTGAAAGTCTTCCCAAGCAGGGTCTTGAGCTTGTGCATAGCCGTAGGCACTACTGACTCTTCCCCACGGTATAAAGCCAAGAATATAATCTTTTGGTGGACGCGCATCATGTCGAAAGCTGCTCTCTTGTTTAACAAAAGCCATCGCGACGTTAATCGGTATGCCCCACTCATCTTGCATATCGACCGCATCTTCATACCAAGAAGGGTGCTCTCTGAAGATGCTGCATATATTATTTTGCTGCTTAGGAGGAGGCGTCGCACATCCAACCAATAGGCTAGAGACAATACCAACAGTCACGACAGGTAACCATTTTCCACCCACATGAGTAGACTGACCTAATAAGGTTTGCTTCCTTTCCACCAAAGTCTCGCTATGCTTTTAAATATGAAAAATAGTCCGTTAAGAAACTATCAAAATCTTGAGTGCTCGCTTCTTCACTTTGCTGTTGAGCAATGACAGAGCGTTGAACTTCCGCTTCCATTAACTCAGCAGAATAAACTTTATATTGGTGTGCCTTGTGTTGCTGAGCATACGTTTTTCCTAACGCACAACCCACTTTACCCAAACCACCCAATTTCTTGGTCTCTTCTAATAACTGGCCAGAAATGGTCAACTCTGGGTTATCAATCCAGGCTTCAAGCGTATCGCACGTTTCTTGGTATGCACGACCACCTTGCTCAGCATCCATCAACTCAGCGATAACTCGAAGATCTTTGAATACATTTTTAGCCCAGTCTTGCAGGGACAGTCTTTCGCCATCACAACCAATCTTGAGCTCTAAACCAACCTGACGACCTTCTAAGATCACCTTATTCCAGTTATCGCGCCAGCATTCAAGCTCGCAGTTATCCATTTCAGCAGAGTCTGATAACACGCTCCACGTTAGGAATAAATCTAAGAAGCGAACTTGCTGTTCATTGATGCCAATTGAACTGAATGGGTTTACGTCTAAAGAGCGAACCTCGATGTACTCAACGCCAGCACGAGCCAGTGCTTTAGATGGTTTCTCGCCACTTTTCGCCACACGCTTAGGACGGATTGGAGCATAAAGCTCATTCTCAATTTGCAGTACGTTGCTATTTAGCTGACGGTATTCCCCATCAACCTTAGTGCCAATCTCAGCAAACTCTTCCGATGGCGTACGAATCGCTTGGTTCAAACCTTCAAGGTATTGGTCTAGGCTGTTGAAGCCAATCTTCAATACACTTTGTGCACTGTTGGTGTAACCAAGGTCACTCAAGCGCAATGCCGTTGCTTTTGGTAAATACAGTGTTTCTCCAACCTTTTCAAAAGGTAGGTTGGTTTCTCTTCCTTTAACAAAAGAAGAACATAGCGCAGGTGAAGCACCGAAGAAGTATGGGATTAACCAACCAAAGCGGTAGTAATTACGAATCAAACCGAAGTACGCATCTGATTTAGCTTCGCAACGCGCTTCTTCGGTTTGCTCTCCAAACAGACTGTCCCAAAAGCTTTCTGGGAAAGAGAAGTTGAAGTGAACACCCGAAATAATCTGCATCAGACTACCGTAGCGACGCTTTAGGCCTTCACGATATAGCGTCTTCATCTTACCGTTGTTAGAAGTACCGTATTGCGCAAGCTGAATGTAATCTTCACTCCCCACATAACAAGGCATAGAGAGTGGCCACAGCTTTTCGCCGTCTAACTTGGTTTGAGTGAAGTGATGGATATCAGACAACTGATTCAAAAGCGTCGGAACGTCGTTAGAAACAGGCGTGATAAACTCCAGTAGCGACTCAGAGAAATCGGTCGTTACCCATTCGTTCATCAACGCAGATCCTAAAGCCTTAGGGTGCGGCCCAGTAGCAAGATGCCCATCTTCCGTGTAGCGCAATGTTTCCCTTTCAACACCACGACCAAATTGAGAGAAGGTCTTAGGGTTGGTTGCAACTTGCTTTAGTCGCGCAGCAAAATCAGTCAAAATTCTGTTCACTTATCTTATATTGTTCTTATTAGAACTATCATAAATTAGGTTGGAGGAGAAAAGTAGAATCTCTTCCCTCCCCCTTTAATGTGTACTCTAACGAATGATTTCAAGCTCTTCTATTGGAATATCTAACTTTTCTAATTGAGGGCGCAGCGAAGTCGCGTCACCAACAACAATTATTTGATAATCATTCGGGTCAAACCATTTCTTCGAGAGCTCATTTAAAGTCTCTTTTGAAACCGTTTCTACTATCTGGTTGCGCTGCTGTAGGTAGTCTTCATCAAGGCTCAGCGTAACAATATTACTCAACAATCCAGCCTTTTGACTTGGTGTTTCGTATTTAAGCGCATCTTGTTGACCGACGGCAAGGCGCATAAATTTCACCTCTTCGTCAGTTAATCCACTCTGACTAAATTCATTTAGCTCAGCAATAAACTCTTGAATCGATGGAACCGTCGCATTGGCTCTAACTTGAGCACTAAACACTACCGCACCAGTTTCACGCGTACTCGCAAAGTAACCGCTTGCACCGTAAGTGTAAGCCTTGTCTTCACGCAGGTTCTGGTTGATACGGCTATTGAAGTTACCGGCTAAATTAAAGTTAGCCAATTGACTTAAATACAATTCACCGGTCGCATCAAACGGTAACCCTTTACGAACTAAGCGTACAATACTTTGTGGTGCTCCCGGCTTATCCACTAAGTACAAGTTCTGCCCCGAAAGCTCCTTGATGATCTGTGGACGAGTGAGTGGTGCAGCGTCACCTTGCCATTCTTCAAAGAACTGAAGCTGCTTTCCAACCTCCTCCTTCGAGATGTCCCCTACAATAACAATATTAGCTCCCTCAGGAGTATAGTGCTGACTGTAAAACAGTTTTACATCGTCTAGAGTTAACGATTCTAGAGAGTCCTTGGTGCCATCACTCGCTCGACCAAAAATACTGCTACCGAACAACACTTCTCGGGTTGCTTGAGAAGCCATCCAGCTCGGTTGTTGATGCTGGTAGATTACGCCTTCTAACATCTGACTCTTAACGCGTTCGAAATCTTGAACATCAAACTTAGGCTCAAATAGAACTTCTTGCACGATCGCTAAGGTTTGAGGCAGGTTTTTCTCTAACGTCGAGACTGAAATATCAGTGGTATAGCTGCCAGCACTAATGCTAACGCTACTACCCAGCTTATCTAAGGTCGCCTGCAACTCTTCAACCGTTCGTTTAGTCGAACCTTCTTCCATCATCGATGCAGTTAGGTTCGCCAAACCCTCTTGACCTTTACCAACATAGCGCTCACCCGCAGGGAGTTGAATTTGTAGCTGCACTGTCGGCGTTTCGCTAGTCACAGTACCAATCAAGTCAGTACCATTAGCAAAATGCATGCGATACAGCTCAGGCATGGTCGCTTCAACACCAAAGTTCACTTCAGGCATCACGCTGCGATCAAATGTGTTCGGTGCCTTTCTGAAATCCAATTGTTCTTCTGTCACTTTGCTGTATTCAGGAAGGGTACGAGCAGGAGTGCTAAATGTAGCCTCGCGAACCGCTAAGTCGAGTTTTTTCTTAGGAACCACACTCAAGGTAACCTTGTGCTTACCTTCGATAAAATCTTGATACGCCTTGCTTACGCTTTCAGGGGTAACAGCTCGGATTTGATCGAGTTGTGATTCAATACGATCAGGCTGGCCATAGAAGGTTTGATTTGACGCGAGCTGTGAAACCTTGCCTCTAACACTTTGCAGTGCAAACACCGCATTCGCTTCAGCCATGCCGGTAATTTGATCTAGACGATCTTGTTCCACACCGCCTTTCGAAAATTGTTCTAGGGTTTCCAGCAGTTCTTTATTTAGAACCGTCAAATCCCCTTTTTCACCTGAGTCACCCATCGCATAGACATACATAGTACAAGCGAGCTCAGCACAATCGTGGAAAGAGCCAGCACTCACCGCTTTTTGCGTTTTTACGAGGTTTTGGTACAGATAACTGTTGGTCCCTGAACCTAACACGTTAGACAGCGCATTCAGTGAAGCTTGCGTATCTTCACCCCGGTAGGTTGTTGGCCAACCAACAAGCACCATCGGCTGACGAACGTTGTCTTCTAACGTGATGTACTTATCTTCTGTTAGAACAGCTGGTTGCTTCTCAGCAGCCTTAACTTCCGAACCTTGAGGGATTGGTCCAAAGTACTGATTAACCCACTCTAGCGTGTCATCAACGTCGATATCACCACCGATAGTCAGTACCGCATTATTTGGGCCGTACCAACGTAGGAAGAACGCCTTAAGGTCATTCACATCAACACGGTCTAGATCTTCCACATAACCGATTGGTTGCCATGAGTAAGGGTGACCTTCAGGGTAAAGCGCTTCACCCATGCGTTCCCACATCAAGCCATAAGGACGGTTTTCATAACTTTGAGCACGTTCGTTTTTAACCGTGCCTCTTTGAACTTCGAATTTCTTCTGAGAAACCGCATCCAATAAAAAACCCATTCGGTCTGATTCTAACCACAACATTTTCTCAAGTTGGTTAGATGGAACGGTTTCAAAGTAGTTAGTACGATCACGGTTAGTCGTGCCGTTTAACGAGCCACCCGCCTCGGTAATGATCTTAAAGTGCTGCTGGTCACCGACGTTCTCAGAGCCTTGGAACATCATGTGTTCGAAGAAATGAGCAAAGCCCGATTTGCCTATTTCTTCACGAGCTGAGCCGACATGATAGGTCACATCCACATGTACAAGAGGATCAGAATCATCAGGGGAAAGAATAACTGTCAGGCCGTTTTCAAGCTGATATTTGGTGTAAGGGATCACAACTTTATCTTTAGAAGGCTTAACCTCTTCTAACAGAGTGACACCTTCAGGTAACGAGGAAAAGAAGGGTGTTGAGCTAGGTACATTGTAAGAACAGCCTGCAATGGCGATAAGAGAAAATGTACCAAGTAAAACCTTTTTCATAGGTTCTCCTTAGAAAAAACCGAAGTAGATAGCAGCAAGTAAGCTGTAGCGAGCGGCTTTGCCAATCGCTATCAAAATAACGCTAGGGATAAATTTCATTCTTAACCAACCCGCGGCTAAACACAAAGGGTCACCAATGATCGGCAACCAACTGAATAACAGTGTCCAATAGCCATAGCGGCTCAGCCAAGCCATAGCCTTATGACCATGCTTTTCAGATTGAGTTCGATTAGGCAGCCACAAACCAATCCAATAGTTGGTCAGCCCGCCTAAAGTATTACCGAGTGTCGCCAGAAGAATGATTGATGATGTTGAGAACTGTTCTAAGCTCAATGCTGCCACAAGGCTTGCTTCTGAGCCCCCTGGTAACAATGTGGCACTCAAGAAGCCACTAATGAAGAGCACCCACAGCGCCGAGTCAGAAAACCACAACGCTATGTTTTCAAAAAGAGAATTAAAGAACTCTAGCACTGCATATTAACCTTCTTGCATTTTAAGTAGTACCTTGCCTCTGGTGTGTCCGGTTTCTACTTGTAGATGCGCCGACTGTGCTTCATCTAACGGGTAGATAGTTTGAATTTCTGTTTTGAGCAATCCTACGCTAACCATGTAAAGCATAGTGTCCATTTGCTCTGGATTTGGCTCAACGAGCATACCTGAAGCAGTGAAACCCAATAATGTCGCTTTCTCGCAAATTAATTCAGCAGACAGCGTAGGCACCGTTACCACTCTCGCACCATCTTTCAAACACTTCAACGCATCAAGCGCGGTATCACCCCCCACTAAATCAATCAGTACATCAACATCAGAGATTCTTTCCGATGCTGGCGCAAATTTATAGTTAATCGCATGAGCGCCTAACGTAGCAAGGTAATCAAGGTTGGCCTCGCTGCAGGTCGTGTAGACCTCAGCTTTTGCAGCCACTGCGATTTGAACCGCAAGATGACCAACGCCGCCAGCACCCGCTAAGATGAGTACGCGATCGCCCTCTTTCACTTCCGCTTTGTTAAGCGCTTGTGCTGCGGTTTGGCTAGCGAGTGGTAAAGCTGCAGCCGCTTCTAACGCAACCGAGTCTGGGACCATACTTAATGCGACCTCTGGAACACACACATACTGGCTATAACCGCCACCTTGCAGTGGAAAACCAATAAAGCCGGCTACGTTATCACCAACAGTAAAACGCTCTGCCTGTTCGCCTAGCGTGACAATTTGCCCTGAAATATCGTAACCAGGAACCCAAGGAAGGTTGTCTTTGTTTTGTGCTGCCGCCCAACCAAGGCCAGCACGGGTTTTCACATCAATCGGATTAACGCCTGAAAAGGAAACTTTAACCACCACTTCTCCGGCCTTAGGCTCAGGAATAGTACTGGTTTGAATACTGAGGTTTTCGACGCCGCCGAATTGAGTAATCGCAATCTGTTTATTTTCCATTTCCACATTTCCTTGATTGATAGAAGCCCTGATGAGTAAGCACCCTAATTAATAAAAAGAAAGGGATGCGAAAGCATCCCTTTGACTATAAACCATTTAATAAGGCGAAGTTAACCGCTCATGCGTAAATTGACGACCAATTAACGTAACTAGCAGCATAGCCAAGTAACTCATTAACCTACGAGAGCTAATAGAATACCCGCAGCAACGGCACTACCAAGTACACCCGCTACGTTCGGACCCATCGCATGCATCAACAGGAAGTTCTGAGGGTTTGCCTCAAGTCCAACCTTATTCACAACACGAGCCGCCATCGGAACCGCTGATACACCAGCGGCGCCAATCAGTGGGTTAATGTCTTCTTTCGAGAAGCGGTTCAGCAGCTTCGCCATCAATACACCACCAGCCGTACCAATACTAAACGCCACCGCACCTAACCCAAGGATACCTAACGTCTCTAAGTTCAAGAACGTGTCTGCTTGAAGCTTAGAGCCAACACCTAGGCCAAGGAAAATAGTCACAACGTTAATCAGTTCGTTTTGGGCTGTTTTTGAAAGACGATCAACCACACCCGCTTCGCGCATTAAGTTACCCAAACAGAACATACCTACTAGAGGGGTTGCTGAAGGTAGGAACAAAATCGTCATCAGCAGTACAGCTAGCGGGAAAAGGATCTTCTCAGCTTTGCTTACATGACGAAGTTGAGCCATCTTAATTTGGCGCTCTTCAGGAGACGTTAACGCTTTCATGATTGGTGGCTGAATAATAGGAACTAAAGCCATGTAGCTATACGCCGCTACCGCAATCGCACCTAATAGATCAGGAGATAACTTACTCGCCAAAAAGATCGCGGTTGGGCCATCGGCACCACCAATGATCGCAATTGACGAAGCATCTGCCATTGAGAACTCCATTCCTGGTACATAGTTCAGCAAGATCGCGCCAAATAGCGTTGCGAATATACCAAACTGAGCAGCAGCCCCGAGCCACAGTGTTTTAGGGTTAGCAATCAACGCACCAAAGTCCGTCATCGCTCCAACACCCATAAAGATCAGCAGTGGGAAAATGCCAGTTTCAATACCAATGTAGTAAACGTAGTAAAGCAAACCGCCGGGATCCGTGAATCCAGCATTTGGAATATTGGCTAATACAGCACCAAAACCAATAGGTAACAGCAGTAAAGGTTCAAACCCTTTGCGAATTGCCAAAAACAACAGTGAGCAACCAACCAACATCATACAGATCTGGCCGAACTCAAAGTTAGCAATCCCTGTTTCAGACCATAAGGTCATCAATCCTTCCATGGTACTCCCTTACGCTAAGCTTAGTAGTGGAGCGCCTACAGTAACTGCATCGCCTTCTTTAACATTCAATTCTTGAACGATACCACTGCGAGCAGCTCGTACTTCCGTTTCCATTTTCATCGCTTCTAGGATCAGCAGAACATCACCTTCGGCCACTTCAGCACCCGCCTGAACGATGACTTTAAAGATGTTGCCGGCTAATGGAGCTGGAACCGCTTCTGCATCAGAAGCCGCAGCAGGTGCTGCTTGAGCCGCTTGTGCTGGTTTCGCTGATGGAGATACCGATGTCAGTTCACCTTGAGGGCCAACTTCAACATCATAAACTTGACCATCAACCTTCACGCTGTAGCTCTCAATGCCGCCAGCAGCAGGTTGTGGTGCAGCCGTAACAGGAGTTGCAGCTTCAGCCGTTGGTACAGGTTCAAACGCTTCAGGGTTGTGACGGTTTTTAAGGAACTTAAGACCCACTTGTGGGAATAGTGCGTACGTCAGTACATCATCAACGGTATCTTCAGCGAGTGAAATACCATCTGATTTCGCTTTTTCTAAAAGGTCAGTCGTTAACGTATCCATTTCAGACTTAAGTAAATCAGCAGGACGACACGTGATTGGCTCAGCACCATCTAACACTTTCGCTTGCAGTTCAGCATCAACCTCAGCAGGAGCTTGACCGTATTCGCCTTTCAGTAGACCCGCAGTCTCTTTAGTGATGCTCTTGTAGCGCTCACCCGTTAGAACGTTGATAACCGCTTGAGTACCGACAATCTGAGAAGTAGGTGTTACCAAAGGAATGTAACCCAACTCTTTACGTACGCGTGGGATCTCTTCTAGAACTTCATCCATGCGATCGGCAGCGCCTTGCTCTTTAAGCTGGCCTTCCATGTTGGTTAACATGCCGCCAGGAACTTGAGCGATCAAGATTCGAGAATCGACACCTTTTAGCTGGCCTTCCCATTTCGCATACTTTTTACGTACATCACGGAAGTAAGCCGCGATTGGTTCGATTTGGTCTAGTTTGAGATTCGTGTCGCGCTCTGTGCCTTCTAGCATAGCAACAACCGTTTCGGTTGGTGTATGGCCGTAAGTACAGCTCATAGAAGAGATTGCAGTGTCTAGAATATCAATACCCGCTTCAACAGCTTTAACGGCTGTAGCGGTTGATAGACCCGTTGTCGCGTGGCTATGCAGCGCTAGAGGCACATCACAAGACGCTTTGATGCGAGTGATTAGCTCTTCCGCTTCATAAGGCTTTAATAAACCTGACATATCTTTGATGCATAGTGAATGACAACCTAGATCCTCTAGGCGCTTAGCCAAATCAACCCACGTATCTGAGTTGTGAACCGGACTGGTTGTGTAAGACAACGTACCTTGAGCGTGGCCGCCAACATCAATCGTTGCTTTCACTGCGGTTTCAAAGTTACGTACGTCATTCATCGCATCAAAAATACGGAATACGTCCATGCCGTTACTATGGGCACGTTCAACAAACTTTTCTACTACATCATCCGCGTAGTGACGGTAACCCAATAAATTTTGACCACGCAGTAGCATCTGCATTGGTGTGTTGGGCATCGCTTTTTTCAGCTCTCGTAAACGTTCCCACGGATCTTCTCCAAGAAAACGGATGCACGAATCAAACGTTGCGCCGCCCCAAGTCTCAAGTGACCAGTAACCGACTTTATCCAGTTCTGCCGCAATTGGCAGCATATCTTCGATACGCATACGAGTAGCAAATAGTGACTGGTGCGCGTCACGAAGTACCACATCTGTGATAGCTAGTGGTTTAGACATGCTCATAAACTCCTTTTTAATCCTTTAAATGCTACTTAGCAGTAGACGCACGGTATTGATGAACCGCGGCCGAAATTGCTGCCACTACCTGTGGACTAACAGCTGAAGGGTTTGATTGTGATTTTTGAATTTTTTTAGGTGCAGCGATCGGCTCCGGTACTTCTTCTGGTACCAGTTTTGACATCAACCGAACGAGGTAAACTAGAATAGTTAAGAAAATAAAGACAACGGACATCCCCGTTATCATTAGAGTCGCCGCATCTCCTAGCAGGCTTCCAATATTAGTCATGTTGCTTCCTTTCTTCGTCATCCTGACATACGTACAGGATTTCAGCGAATAGTGATCCCGACCCATGGATTATCTCGATTGGTAAAAGTTTGTCAATTTTGTTTAAGGTTCTGTTACGGATAACGCACACATAAGGTTAATTATTCGCCTATCAGATCACATAAATCTGTCAAATGAGTCATTTTTAGATATTTAAACTGTGACTTAAACGGGGCTTTTCTGAGAATTGATATGAGAAAGGTAGAATAACAAAGAAGCAATCAAGAATTACTTTAAATACAACAAGTTAAAAACATCACAAATTTAACATTGTTGCAACAAATTTATAGCGAACATAAAAAAAGCCTCGTAAAAACGAGGCTTTCTCTAATAATGTGGTGCGCCCTGGAGGATTCGAACCTCCGACCGCCTGGTTCGTAGCCAGGTACTCTATCCAGCTGAGCTAAGGGCGCAACGGTTTCGATATTGAGCATGAAGTTAAAACTAAACATTCAACATCAGGATTAATGAAAACCCTAAATAGTGGTGCGCCCTGGAGGATTCGA